>JBIJCA010000449.1:0-2594 GCA_044344935.1 Aquimonas sp.
TCTTCTTGACCATGCCGGCGGGAAGGCCGGTGTTGCCGAGGGGATACAGCTTGCCTTCGACCTTGATGTTGACCGGTGCGCCCGTGGTCAAGAACATGTCGGACGCGTTTTTCTCGGTCATCAGCTTGAGAAAGTAGCCGATATCCATGAAGCTGCTCCCCTTGTGTATGGGCTTGCGCGCCGGCTCAGGCAGCCCCTGCGGGGCGGACTCGG
The DNA here is from genome assembly GCA_044344935.1 of Aquimonas sp. GTDB lineage: Bacteria > Pseudomonadota > Gammaproteobacteria > Xanthomonadales > Xanthomonadaceae > Aquimonas. Next base: position 214 of record JBIJCA010000449.1, read on the forward strand.
CCGGTGCGTGATGCGGGTGTCGCCTGCGTGGCGATTCTCAACCCGGGTGCGTCAACCGACGCCCCGTACTGAACGCCGGATGATATGACAGGTCAACGTTTTTGTTTCTTTGCGCTGGTTCTCGGTGCAAGCCTCATGCCCCCGCTGCACGCGCAATCCCGCAACGCCCCCCTGCCGGAGGTGCAACGGGCCGAGCGCGCGGTGGGCGATGCCCTGCGCGCCCAGGCCGATGTGCACGCACGCAATGAGCTCGAATTGGCGCAGACCCTGCTGGACGAAGCCCGCGACCTGGAATCCCGCCGCAAACGCCGCGATGCCCAGGGCGTGGCGGTGCGGGCCGAGCTGGAAGCGCGTCTGGCGGAAGCCATGGCTGGTCACAACCGGCTGCGCGGTGAAGTGCGGGCACGCAGCGACGATAACGCCCGCCTGCGCCGCGAGCTGCTGGATGGAGGCCTGCAATGAGCCGGCTGCCGCTGCTGTTGCTGGGTGTGCTGCTGGCGCTGCCGGCGCTGGCCCAGCGCGAAGATCCTGAGCTCGCGCGTCTGCAGGGCGAAATGGCTGAACTCGAATCCCAGCCCAGTCTGGCGGGCCGGGCGCGGCTTGAGATGGAGCTGGCGCGCGTCGCCGTGCGCGCGGTTGAAGATGCATCGCGCCGAAACCGCCCGCAGGCCGAGTACGCCGCGGCGCGCCGTATTGAAATCGCCCGAGCGGTCGCCGAGACGGAGATGATGGCCGATCAGCTCGTCCAGCTTGAGCGGGAGCGCGACGCAATCCTGCTGGAGGCCAGCCGGCGCGATGCCGAGCAGCTGCGAAGCGAGGTCGAGCGCCTGCGCATGCAGAACCTGACCCGCGCTGAAGAAACCCAGCGGGCGCTCGAAGAGGTCCAGGCCGCCCGGCTCGACAGCGAGATCAGTGCTGCACAGGCTGAACAGTCACGCCGTCTGGCCGAAGCCCAGGCGCTGGAGGCCCAGCTCTCGCGGCGCGAAGCCGAGCTTGCCGCCGCCGCCGCCGACAGCCTGCGCATGCAGCTGCAGGGCATGACCGCGCGCAGCGAGGCGCGCGGGCAGGTGATGACGATTTCCGGCGATGCCTTTGCCAGCGGTCAGAGCCAGCTGCGCGCCGAAGCCCGCGAAAACCTGCAGAAGGTGGTCGACCTCGTCAATGCCAACCCGGGCGCGAGCGTGCTGATCGAGGGGCACACCGACAGCCAGGGCAGCGCCAACCTCAATCAGGTGCTGTCGCAGCGACGCGCCGAAGCGGTGCGCGATGCGCTGATCCAGCAGGGCGTGGATGGCGGGCGCCTGCGTGCGGTCGGGCTCGGCAAGGACCGTCCGGTCGCAGACAACGGCAGCGCCGAGGGCCGCGCCCGCAATCGCCGGGTCGAGGTGGTGGTCGAGAAGCCGTGATCGCTCGGGCCCGCGCTCTGTCGCTGTGCGCGAGGCGCTGGCGGGCTCCGTCGCCGGCCTGAAGGGTGTTCCTCCAGGCTAACCCCGCCTTGAGCTCCTTCGGACACCCGTAGTTCCCGGAAATCGGGGTCAGAAACGCCCCGACCCCATCCGTCGAGCCGATGGCCGGATTTGCCGCCTTTCGCGCTTGAAGGGGTGGGGCAGGGGGAGTAGGGTCGGTACCCGGGTGCGGCGGTTCCGCACCGGAGCGTCGACGCATGCCGCAGGCAGCAGCGCCCGGTTCGCAGTTTTTCTCGTCAGGCGGCGCGCAGGCGCGCGCCGGGCTGCTGGAGGTCCGCACCCCCACCCTTCAATGACCCGTCGCGTCTCGCCCGGCCCTGCCGCTGGCGGGGTCCGCAGCGATCGGCGTCGGCGGGTCCCCCACCCCGGAGGATCAGCGATGTTCGAAGGTCAGCAGCCCGAAGTGGAAACCCTGATGCAGGCCAACCCCGAGTTCCGCCAGCTTTATCACCGGCATCGACAGTTGGACAAGAAAGTGCTCGATGCCGAGCTCGGCGTGTTACCGGTCGATGCCAATACCCTGCGGCTGATGAAGCGCGAAAAGCTGCAGGCAAAGCAACGACTCACCCGGATGTTCGACCATCACCACACCCACTGAGGTTTCCTCGGTTCTGGATCAGCAAAAGGGCGGCGCTTTGGCGTCGCCCTTTTGCTTGGCTTGATCGGCTTCGGCAGGTTGTGCGGAGGCGAAGGCGATGCGCAAGGTCGCAGCGTCCAAGTCTTGCCGCGCGGGTCGAGCGCCGATGGCAAAGGGCAGGCTTGACTGGTGCGAGTGTCCAGCGCCGGTGGGTCAAGACCCACCCTATGAGCCGCGGCGAATCGATCGGGTAGGTTGGGCGGAGCCGAAGGCGATGCCCAACATCGTGGCCTCCAAGTCTTGCCGCGCGGGTCGAGCGCCGACGGCAAAGGGCAGGC
>JBIJCA010000166.1:0-10066 GCA_044344935.1 Aquimonas sp.
GACATCCTGGGTGATGAAGATCACCTCGGTGACATGGACTTCAAGGTCGCGGGCACCGAGACCGGCATTTCTGCGCTGCAGATGGACATCAAGATCCAGGGCATCACCGAGGAGATCATGAAGATCGCCTTGGGCCAGGCCAAGCAGGGTCGCCTGCATATCCTGGGCGAGATGAACAAGGTCATCAACGCGCCGCGCGCCGAGATGAGTGAGTACGCCCCGCGCCTGCTGACGATCAAGATCCACCCGGACAAGATCCGCGAAGTGATCGGCAAGGGTGGAGCCACCATCCAGGGCATTACCAAGGAAACCGGCACCCAGATCGACATCCAGGATGACGGCACCATCGTCATTGCGTCGGTCAACGCCGCTCAGGCGCAAGCCGCCAAGGCGCGCATCGAGCAGATCACTTCCGACGTCGAGCCGGGCCGGATCTACGAGGGCAAGGTCGCCAAGCTGATGGACTTTGGTGCCTTCGTCACCATCGCTCCCGGCAAGGATGGTCTGGTGCATGTCTCGCAGATCTCCTCCGAGCGCGTCGAGAAGGTCTCCGACAAGCTGAAGGAAGGCGATATCGTCCAGGTCAAGGTGCTGGAGGTCGACAAGCAGGGCCGCATTCGCCTGTCGATGAAGGCTGTCCTGGAGGATGGCGGCGAGTAATCGCAGCAGTCCCACAGCTGATCGTCGCGAAAGGCGGGCTTCATAGCCCGCCTTTCGCGTTTCCGGCATGTACGCAGCGGCTAGAATCCAGCCCCGTACCCGACCGTACGGAATTGCCTGATGCGCATCACGCCGCGCCGCCTGCGCTGGATCTTCAATCTCTGGCCCCCCTTTCTGTTCTCCGGCATCCGCGTCGAGCACATTGCCGACGACTGGAGCCTCGCGCGCGTTCGCATGGATCTGCGCTGGTACAACCGCAACTACGTGCGCACGCATTTTGGCGGCAGCCTGTTCGCGATGACGGATCCGTTCTGGATGCTGCTGACCCTGGAAGCGCTCGGGCGCGATTTCATTGTCTGGGACAAGGCGGGCGAGATCGAATTCCTCAAGCCGGGCCGCGGCCGCGTGCGCGCCCAGTTCCATCTGCAACCGGAGATCGTTCTGCGCCTGCGCGAGCAGGCGCAGAGCGAGCGCCGCGTGCTGCACTGGTTCGAAACCGATGTCGTCGACGAGCAGGGCGATACGGTGGCGCGGGTGCGCAAGCAGCTGTACATCCGCCGCAAGCAGGCGACCGGCTGAGACCCGCCCGAGGCTCGCCGCGAGAGCCCGGCTCGCCTATGCTCGCGAGCCCGACCTGCCGAGAGTGCCCCTCCGCCGCATGAGCCCTGATACGTCAAGCCAGCCAGTCGCCGACGGTCTGCCGCAGATTCCGGGCTATCGCGTGCTTCGTCCGCTTGGGCGCGGCGGCATGGCGGTGGTGTACCTGGCGGTGCAGCTCTCGCTGGATCGCGAGGTGGCGATCAAGGTGATGGCGCCTGAGGCTAGCGTTGATGCGGAGCGCGCCGAACGCTTCGAGCGCGAAGCCCGGATCATCGCCCGCCTGGAACACCCCAGCATTGTTGGCATCCATGAAGTTGGCCGCACGCTGGAAGGCCAGCCCTACTACGTGATGCCCTATCTGGCGCGCGGCGACCTTTCGCAGCGCGATCTGAGCGCGGACGAAGAACAGGCCATCGAGGTGCTCGGGGCGCTGCTCGATGCGTTGGGTTACGCGCACGCGCGCGGCATCGTGCACCGCGACGTAAAGCCCGAGAACGTGCTGTTCGACAGCGGTGGTCGTCCCCAGCTCGCGGACTTCGGCATCGCGCTCTCAAGGCGCAGCGTGAATGCCCGCATCACCACCGATGGACTGGCGATGGGCTCCGGCGGCTACATGAGCCCGGAACAGGCGCGCGGCGAGGACGTGGACGGTCGCGCCGACCTGTACAGCGTGGGCGTGCTGACCTACGAACTGCTCACCGGCGAGTTGCCTTTCCGCGCCAGCGATGCCCTGACCCTGGCCTTGATGCACGCACAGACGCCGGTGCCGCGGCTGCCCTCGGCGCTTGCGCATTGGCAGGGGTTCATCGATCAGGCGATGGCGAAAGACCCGCGCCGCCGCTTCCGCAACGCGCACGCCATGCAGCGCGCGCTGGACGCGCTGGCTGCGCGCTCGCTCTCGGGTTTCAGCCTGCGCAGGCTCTGGCTGCAGGCGCGCGCGCGACCGCTGCGTTCGCCGCCGGTGCTGCTGCTCGCCGGGCTGTGCCTCAGCCTGTTGGGCGCGGCCTTGCTGCGTGAGCGGACGTTCACCGAGCCCGCTGTCGAAGCGGGCTCGTCAGCCTCGGCGATCGGCTTCACCGCTGCGGAAGTGCTCGATTCCGGGGCGCTGGAGGCGATCCAGCGGCGGCTTGATGAAGCCGCACTGCAAATGGCGCGCGGCGAGCTGATCGCGCCGACCGGTGGCAACGCGGCGGAAAGCTACCTGGCGGTCCTGCAGGCCGATCCCCAACGGGAGGAGGCACTGCTCGGTCTGGACGCGGTGTTCGATGGCCTTTCTCAGCGCGCAGTGGCAGCTTTGTCGGCGGGTGACGACGACGAAGCCCTGCAGCGCGTTGAAGAAGCCCGGCTGCTGGCTGACAGCGCGCGCCTGCATGCGCGGCCGGGATGGTTGCGTTTCTCGGGGTCCTTGAGCGCCCTGATGCGCGAACGCATCGAGGCCAATCTGCAGGCGCTGGATCGCGATGGCGCGGAGGTGCTGCTGCGACGTTGGCGCGAGCTCGGCGGCGCTGGGTCCGAACTCGAAGTCCTGGCGGACCGCCTCGCCGGGCTGCCCGCGGCCGGTGCGCGCCTTGCTGATGCCGCCGGCCCTCCGCTGGTGTTCGTGCCCGCCCGCCTCGCGGCTTCGCGCGTGGATCGGCCGTTCGCGTTGATGCAGCGTGAGCTGACCCGGGGCGAGTACGCGCGCTTCGTGGTCGCCACCCGTCGCGATTCCGCGCCGTGTCGACGGCGCGACAGCCTGCTGCCGTCACCCCTGCGGCGTCGCTGGAGTGATCCAGGCTTCGAGCAGGCCGACGGTGAGCCTGTGGCCTGTATCAGCCACGCCGATGCGCGCGCCTATGCCGAATGGCTGAGCGTGCGCACAGGTGCCCGATACCGTCTGCCGAGCTTGGGCGAGTGGCGGCACGCTGCCCAGGCCGGGCAGCGCCCGGTGCGCTGCGGCGAGGCCAATCTGGCCGAGCGCGACGGCTGCCGCGACAGCGTTCGGCATACCGCGATGGCCAACCGCTTCCGCGCCGATTCGGGCGGGTTCGCCGACATCACCGGCAACGTGGCGGAGTGGCTGTCCGACTGTGCCCGCGGTTCGAACTGCGAGCGCCGGCTGATCGCCGGTGGCTCATGGCGCGAGACGTTCTCCGCGGATCTGCGCCTTGCCGTTGCCGAGGCGGATGCCGGCCGCGGTTACGATGATGTCGGTCTACGTCTGGTGCGCGAGGTGGATGCGAACACCTTGCCAGCCCACACGCCCTGATTTCCCTTGCGCGCAGTGGTGCTTCCGGGCGCGCCCCAGCGTCTCCCCACGCCCCGCATTCCCTCGCACGGTGACCCGATTGAGCAGTTCCATGCCTTCTTCCTCCGCGTCACCGCCGCCGGGCTCTGGCGCACCGCCGCCGCGGAAAACCAACCTGCATATCCAGCGCTACCTCATCACCGGGCTGTTGACAGTGTTTCCGCTGTGGCTCACGTGGGTGGTGTTCGAATTCCTGTTGCGTCAGCTCTCGCGCCTCGGCGCACCGATTGTCGACGCGCTGATGCTGGCCCTGGTCGCGGTCTTTCCGAACGTCGAGCGATCGTTCGGCATCGGCTCGCTGCGCTTCAGTCTGGCGGTCGTGCTCACGCTGCTGTGCCTGTACGGCCTGGGCTGGCTGGCCAGCCGGGTGGTCGGCAAGCGGCTGCTGGCGCATCTGGATGCGCTGATCGACCGCATACCGCTGGTCAAGGCCATCTACGGCGGCACCAAGAAACTGCTGTCGGTTCTGCAGACCAAGCCTGATGGCACGCAGCGCGTGGTTCTGATCGATTTCCCCCACGACAAGATGAAGGTGATCGGCTTCGTCACCCGGGTGATGCGCGAGGAGGGCAGTGGTCGTGAGCTTGCCGCAGTCTATGTGCCGACCACGCCGAATCCGACTTCGGGCTATCTGGAGATCGTTCCGGTGGAGTATCTGACGCCGACCGACTGGACGGTCGACCAGGCGATGGCATTCATCATTTCCGGCGGAGCCGTCAGCCCCGAAGTGATTCCCTTCCAGCGTTCACATCCGGAGCCTCCGCAGGCATGAGTCAGCGCAGTCAGCGTCTCTTCGTGGTGCTTGCCGGCTTTTTCATCGCCAACGCGCTGCTGGCCCAGCTGATCGGGGTGAAGATCTTCGCGCTGGAGGACACGCTCGGGCTGGCCGCCTTCAACTGGAACCTGTTCGGTCAGAGCGGCTCGCTCAGTTTCACGGCAGGCGTGTTGCTGTGGCCCGTGGTGTTCGTGATGACCGATGTCATCAACGAGTATTTCGGTCCGCGCGGCGTGCGCTTCGTGTCCTGGTTGACCGTTGGCCTGATCGTCTACGCCTTCGTGTTCGCGTATGCGGCGATCGCGCTTGCCCCGGCGGGCTGGTGGGTGGGCGCGGCTGCGGCGCAGGGCGTGCCGGACCAGCAGGCGGCATTCGCGGCGATCTTCGGCCAGGGTCTGTGGACCATCGCAGGTTCGCTGACGGCCTTTCTGATCGGCCAGCTGATCGACGTTGCGCTGTTCCAGCGCATCCGGCGTCTGACTGGCGAGCGCTGGATCTGGCTGCGTGCGACCGGTTCGACCCTGGTCTCGCAGTTCTTCGACAGCTTCATCGTGCTCTACATCGCGTTCGTCATCGGCCCGCAGCAGTGGCCTGTTCCGCAGTTTCTGGCTGTGGGCACGGTCAACTACGCCTACAAGGTCGGCGCAGCGCTGCTCATGATTCCCCTGCTGTATCTGGCGCGGGCCTGGATCAAGCGCTGGCTGGGAGCTGCGGAAACCGAGCGCCTCCGAGACGAGGCCGCGCAGGGCTGACTCATTCGCGCGGTCGGGTCTCGATGCCCTGCGCCTGCAGGGCGCGGGCGGCCGCGCCGAGGTCCGGTCGGTTTGGCAGCTGCACGCCGTTTGCGCTGTCCGGCGTGTCCGTCGCCTCGGGCGTTTCGGTCGATGGTGAGGTCTCGGCAGCGCCTGCGTCGCCGCCTTCGCCGGTTTCGGTCGAGGCCGCGCCGCGGTCAAAGGTCTCAGGGCTGCCGGCGCCTTCTTCGGTGCCGAATGCATCGGAGCGGCGCGCGGCATCCTCGGCCGCCTTGTTCATGATGATGATGCTGATGCGCCGGTTTATCGGATTGGTCGGCTCTTCCCGATCGAACAGCACCGAAGACGACAGACCGACCACGCGCGAGACTTTGGTTTCGGGCAGTCCGGCCGCCACCAGTTCGCGGCGCGCGGAGTTGGCGCGGTCCGCCGAGAGTTCCCAGTTCGAATACCCGAGCTGGTTCGAGTACGGGGTGGTGTCCGTGTGTCCGGACAGGCTGATGCGGTTGTCGACACTGTCGATGTAGGGCGTGAGTTCCCTCAGGATCTCGCGGGTGTAGTCCTTGAGGCTCGAGCTTCCACTGTCGAACATCGGACGGTTCTGCTTGTCGACGATCTGGATGCGCAGACCCTCGGGCGTGATGTCGAGCAGCAGCTGGTCCTTGAAAGGTTCCAGCGCCCGGCTCATCTCGATCGCGGCCTCCAGATCCTGCTTGAGCGACTCGAGCTCACGGCGTTCAGCCTCTTCCGCCATTCGTTTCGCTTCCTCCTCATCCGGCGTTTCCTTGACCTCGCCGATTTTCGGGCCTTCGCCGTCCATGGTCGGCGAGATGTTGGTCGGCCCGATCTTGACCGGGTTGGTGCCGGAGCCGCCAGCGCCCATCGCCGCCGGCGGCGGGGGCTGTGAAGTGCCGCGCAGGATGCTCGGATTCTTGAAGTACTCGGAAATGCCCGAGAGCTTTTCCTCCGGCATGGAGACGACCAGCCACATGACGAGGAAGAAGGCCATCATCGCAGTCACGAAATCGGCATAGGCAACCTTCCACGCACCGCCGTGGTGGCCGCCAGCGACCTTCTTGACGCGCTTGATGATGATCGGCTGCTGAGCCTCAGCCATGGGCGGCGCCTCCCGGGACGCAAGGATCCGTCAGGGTTGCGCGCCTCACTTCGCCGCCTTCAGCTCGGCTTCGAGGTCCTGGAAGCTCGGGCGCACGTCGCTGAAAAGCAGCTTGCGCGCGAACTCGATCGCGACTTGCGGAGGATAGCCGCGCAGATAGGCAATCAGCGCCATCTTGACGATCTCGAAGGGCTTGCTGTCCTCATCCGCGCGCGCGCCAAGGGCGTTCGCCACCGGTCCCACGTAGCCGTAGCCGAGCAGGATGCCGAGGAACGTGCCGACCAGGGCCGAGGCGACCTTCTGGCCGATCACCGCCGGCGGCGCATCGCCGACGATGCTCATGACTTTCACGATGCCGAGGACCGCCGCGACGATGCCGAAGGCGGGCAGGCCGTCGGCGACGTTCTGGATCGCGTGGCTGGGGGTGTGCGCTTCCTTGTGGTGGGTCTCGAGCTCGACTTCCAGCAGGCCTTCCAACTCGTGCGGGGCGAGATTGCCGCCGATGATGAGACGCAGGCAATCGGTCGTGAAGTCGAGCAGGTGGTGGTCCGCCACAACCTTCGGGTACTTCTGGAAGATCGCGCTGTTGGCCGGGTTCTCGACGTGGTCTTCGATCGACATGAGGCCGTCCTTGCGTATCTTCTGCAGGATCTCGTAGAGCAGCTTGAGCAGATCGATGTAGTCGGCACGCTGGAACTTGGCCGGTTTCAGCAGGGCCAGAGTGCCGCCGATGGCGCCCTTCAGGGTCTTCATCGAGTTGGCGACCACGAAGGCACCGAAAGCACCGCCGCCGATGATGAAGAGTTCGATCGCGGCCGCTTCCGCCACCGTCATGATGTTGCCGCCGGCCAGCATGAAACCGCCGAACACGCAGAGGGTCACGAGAATGGCGCCGACGATGATGAGCATGCGGAAATCCGGAAGGACAGGTATTGGGGTACGGGCATGACGGTTGCAGCGGCCCGCAGCAGCAGCGGCGCCGGATCAGGCCCCCGTGCCGCACCATGAGATCGCCGATGCAGAATCCGTTCCCGAACAGCGACGACAAATTGACACCCGCGACCGGCGACCCGGACTCGGCGGGCGTCGACGTCCTCCCGCAGGCGAGTCTGCAGTCCAGCCTGACCCGGGCCCTCGCGGCGTTTGGCCTTCTGCCTCTGCTGCTGCTGGGTCTGGTGGCCGGTCTCGGTGACTACATCGTCCGTCTCAACCAGGCCAAAACCTCGCTCAGTGCGGCCGTGACCGCGGCCAGCGCCGATCTGGATCTCTTCCTCGTGGCGCATCGCAGCGCGGTGGCGCAGCTCGCTGCGGAGATCGCGCGATCTCCGGGCAACGAGAACGATCTGGTACAGCGGCTGGAGCGGACCCGCGGGGCGTTTCCCGCGCTGCTGACCATGCTTGTGACCGATGCGGAGGGCAGGGTGATCGCGGGCTCCTTCGACAATCGAACCGGCATCGGCCGGGCCATGTGGTATGGCATCGACGTCTCCGACCGCGCGTATTTCACGCTGCCGCAACAGAGCGGCGACCCCCTGATTACCGGGGTCTTCCAGGGGCGCGGCTTCGGTGACGATGCGCTGTGCGCGGTCGCTTCGCCCATCGTCGGCCTTGAGTCGGAGTTCGAGGGTGTGGTGCAGGGCTCGATCCGGCTGGCGGATCTCGGCACGGCCTTCGCGGCAGCGAGCCATTCGGAAGGCCTGCGGTTGGTGATTCTCGATCCGGCGGGCAAGGTCGCCTGGGCCAGTCAGGAACTGGCATTGAGCCCGCTGAGTGACGCGCCCGAGGGCCTGAGCCGCGAAGTGCCCGTGGAAATGCCGCTGTTCATGCGGCCTCAAATCGCCGCCTTGCCGAGCAGCGACACCCTGGTGCTTGAGCGTGCCACGGGCGAGGGCTGGCGCGTGCTCGCACTATTGCCTCGGCAAGTGCTGCTTGAGCGCACCTTGCTGGATCTCGCCGTGGTCATGGTGGCGCTTCTGGCGATGGCGATCCTGGCGCTGGTGGCCGGTCGTCGTTTCGCGCATCGATTCCTGCAGCCGCTGGAGGAAATCGCGGTGCGTATGGATCGACTGTCGCTTTCCAGCCACCCCGAGCGCTTTCGGCACCGCAGTGCGCTGGCAGAGCTTGCACGCCTGGAGTCGGCTTTCCTCCGGCTCGGGCAGCGCCTCGGCGAGAGCTATCTGCGCCTGCAGGAGGAGTTTGCCAAGGAGTCGGCGCTGCGCACGGAGTTGGCGGAAGCACGCGCCGAGGCCTTGCGCGCCGAGGGCGAACTGGACGCTGCCCGCGACATCCAGATGGCGATGCTGCCCTCGCGCAGCCGGCTCGCGACGTGGTCGGACCTCAGCATCGCGGCCCTGCTCGAGCCGATGCGCGCGGTTGGCGGTGATTTCTTCAATGTGTTGCCGCTCGATGAGCGCTGCCTGGTGTTCTTCATCGGCGACGTTTCGGACAAGGGAGTTCCCGCTGCGCTGTTCATGGCGCGCACCATGACCCTGCTGGAGCCGGGCGCCAGTCTTGGCGAGTCTCCCGAGCAGACCTTGCGCCGGGTGGGCGCTGCGCTTGCCCGCGACAACCACAGTGGCATGTTCGTCACCGTGCTGATCGGCCGCATCGATCTCGACTCCGGGCTGCTCAGTCTCGCCAGTGCGGGCCACGATCCCCCGCTGCTGCGCACGCGCGAGGGTGGCGTCGAGGCCGTGCCGATGCAGACCGGGCCCGCACTCGGCTTCGAGGAGTCTGCCGACTACCCGCAGGTGCAGCTGCGACTGCGTGCCGGTGAGGGGCTGCTGATGTTCACTGATGGCCTCAGCGAAGCCGAAGATGCGCGCGGGCGCGCCTTCGGCGAGGCGCGAATTGCGGAAACCCTGGCCGCCGTACGCAGCCTGGATCCGCAGGCCTGCGTTGACGCCCTGACTGCAGCGGTCCAGCAGTTCCGCCAGGGCAGCCCAGCCGATGATCTGACCCTGCTGTACCTGCAGCGCCCGTTGGAGTCGGGTGCACGCGGCGGTCGCGTGACCCTGCTGCCGAATCTGGGAATCGCCGCTCTGCCGGACCTCTTGCTCGAGCTCGAAGCGGAATTGCATGGCCACGGTGTCGATCGCGACACCCTGCATGAAGTGCGCCTGGTCGCCGAGGAAATCCTCAGCAATGCTCTGACCCACGGCTGCCACAGCACTTTCGGCGTTGCCGTCGCGGCCGCCTACGAAGTCGAGGACGATCGCGTGCGGCTGAGCTTCGAGGACGACGGTTCGCCGTTCGATCCTCTGGCACAGAACCTGCCTGATCTCGACTTGCCCATCGAACAGCGTGGCATCGGCGGCCTCGGCGTTCTGCTGGTGCGGGAGCTGGGGCGCGATGTGCGCTACCAGCGTAGAAACGGTTTGAACCTGCTGGGACTGTGGCTGCCGAGACATGTGCCGGCGGCAGTTTCGGATCCACACGCACCGCCAGCGAAACTGGCCCACCACCACGGATGACACCATGAGCCTTGAGATCCACATCGAACGCCAGGAAGGCGCCCGCGCCCAGGTCCGGGTCGATGGCCGTCTCGACGGCAGCAATCACGCCGAGCTTGACCGTCAGCTGCAGCCCCTGCTGGATGATCCAGACCTGTTGAATCTCGTGCTCGATCTGCAGGGGCTCGACTACATCTCGAGCGCCGGGCTGCGCTCGATTTTCCGCGCCCGCAAGGCGCTCGGCATGCGCGATGGCCGCGTGCTGGTGGTCAACCCCCAGCCGCAGGTGCAGAAAGTGTTCGACATAGTGAAGGCGGTGCCGGTGCGCGAAATCTTCCGCTCGGTTGAGGAACTTGACAGCTATCTCGACCGCATCCAGGCGCGCGCGCTCGACCCGGATCTGGAGTAGCTGCGCCGAGGTGC
>JBIJCA010000450.1:0-2584 GCA_044344935.1 Aquimonas sp.
CTGCAGCGCGCCAGTATCCACCGCATTGTCGGCGAGCGCGGCCGCTCCGACCGCGTTGGCGGCGATCTGCGCCGTGCCCACTGCACCGCTGGCAAGCTGTGCACCAGTCACCGCGCCCGTCGCGATCTGCGCCGTGCCTACCGCAGCGGAAGCGATCTGCGCCGAACCCACGCCGCCATTGGCGATCCCGATGCTACCGCTGCCGGTAATGGTGCCGCCGCTCAAACCGGTGCCCGCGGTGAGGCTGGTGACCGTACCGCCGCTGTTGTTGTCGACGCCATCGGCAAAGCCGGCCGGCACGCCGGTCAGCCCAGCCCACGGTGCGGCACTGCTGACGTTGGAACGCAAGGCTTCGGGCGCTGGCCGGATCAGCTGCCGTGGCGCGAGGATGGTGTAGCCGCCCGTGCTCGCGCCCGGCCGCACGCGCAGCTCAAGGAAACGCTGTTGACCGACGAAGGGTGTGGCCCCGAAGTCGAGCGCAAGCGCGAACACGCCCGCCTCGACCGGCACATCGCCGAAGTCGGGCGCGCAGGCGATCGCCACCGGGTTCGAGGGCGAGTCGAACACGCAGACCTGCAGGTCGTACAGCCCGCTGGCCGGCTGGCCAGATTCGGTCAGTTGGCCCTGATAGGTGAAGGCCGTGCCCAATGGCTGCGCGAGCGTTGCGCCGCTGAGCGCCAGCGCAGCCAGTGCGTACGGGATCTTCATGCGCATTGCCCCCCTGCGGATGCCCGATGGGCGGGCGGCGGCGGCGCCACGGGCAGGCCGCGAGCTGGGTTCGATCGTAGGGCGGCCGGAAGCCAAGCTGCGGCGGCTGAACGGTGCGGTGAACTGACCATGGGTGCGCTCCTTGTTGCCGATCTGCTGAACTCGCAGAAGCGGAGCGAAAACGACAAGGCGACACGGACTCCGCGCTTCCGAACCCCCGGTGGGCAGCCGGGGGCCTTTGGGTGAGGGCGGCCATCGCCAGAAGTCGACGCGTGTGAAACCACCGGGTCGCCGCTGGTTGCGCGCGGCCGGACGTCCGTACATGGCGCGGGTCCGTGGACGCAGGGCGTTCGGCGGGCGAGTCGAAGCGGAATTGACGCAGTGCGCCGCCACCGCGCCCGCCACGAGGCGACCGCAGCGCCCGGCTCGCCTTCTCAGGCGCTATCAGCCGAGGCTGCGCGCGATTCGCTCGGGTGAGATGGAGTACAGACAACCGACCCTTGCGCCAGAGTTCACGCGCTGTCCGCTGGCGCAATCGCGGAGTTCAACCCGGTCATGCCCAGCGCTGCCACACTGAGTTCGCGATTCGCCTCGACGGCGCCGCGCTGCGCCTGCAGCTGGCGGAAACGTTCGGCCCGCTCGCGTGCGTCGATGGTGGCGTAGTGCTTACCGCACAAGCAGACGACCTCGACGGGTTCGCGCGCGAGTTGAGTCGGCTGGCGTTCGGATTCCAGGTACTGTCGCCAAGCGCACTGCCGCTTGCGCTCCACACCCGCGCACAGCGGCTGATCGCGTGGTCGAAGGCCGGGGGACACAGGCACGGCGCAAGTGCGGCCCTCACGCGGCGGCCTGTGGGTACCGGATGAGCGAGGTTCAAGCCGATCCGACTGGCTCGCTGCGCTCCGCGCCCGCCTGTGCTCGGCTGTTCAGCGCTACCGTTGCCTGTCGGGACGCTGAAGCCCTTCGCTCAGGTTCGTTGCGCGAACGCGAGGCGGGTGCGAGTTCTGGCTTCCTGGCGAGCGGACTTCAAGCGAAAAGCGCCGAGCTCTCAGCGGTGCGCGTCCGACCGCGAAACCACAGTCGGCGTGCTGACCAGAATGCGGGTGAGCTTGGCCCACAGGCCTTCGACGAAGGCGGCATGCGAGTTCACCGGTGCGTCGATCGCTGCGGCGCGCGGATCTGAAGTTTCAGGGCGCTCGGATTCGACAGCGTGCACAGCGGCGGCGAGCCCGGCGAGATCCGCCTGCAGGTCACCGTAGAAGACCTTGAGATCACGATCGAAGTCCCGATGGGTACGCGGGGCGACGGCCTTGTAGTTGTCCCCGCGTCGCTCCAGATCCACGGACCGTTGGCTCACCTCGCGCGCGTACGCCAGCGGGTTCTGGTCCTGCAGACTTTCCGCGAACCGCATCTGGTTCAAGCCGAGAACGGTAGCGAACAGGCCTGCGATCCCCAGCAGGGCAAGCGAGATCTGCCACTCCAAGGAAAGACGCATCACGGCTCTTCCCCGCGCCGGACTGGGGCGGGTGCGTCGCCTGAGAGCAAGTCAGACGCGGGTTGATTTCGACCCACTGCCTGCAATCCACAGGCAAGTGGGCACCCAGAGCTGGGCTTCCGGCTTCAATGGAATGCACGGGAAAGGCAGTCGCGTTGGGCTTGCGGCTCCAGTCCTCGACCCATCCGGCTTCGGAAAGACCTACCGCGATTCGCTTGCCCAGCCCAGGGTTCCGGCCCACCATCGCCGAGCGGGACGCCCCTCGATCGGGCGACTGCAAAGAGGGCCGGCATCCCGTACGTTCGCGACCTTCAGGCGACGGACTGGGGCAAACCGGCGGTACGTGCGGAACAGCGATTTCAATTCTCGAGGGGTTTCGAC
>JBIJCA010000352.1:0-4088 GCA_044344935.1 Aquimonas sp.
CAGCAGATTGCTCTGCAGCGGCTTGGGCGCGGTGCGGTACCACACAAGGCGCAGGCCTTCCTCACGCTCAAGGCGCGTCAGCGAGGATTCGAGCTTGGCCACTGCATCCCAGGAGCCGATCGCCAGCGCCACCACGGAAACATCGCGCCCCACCGTGGACAGACGTGCATCCACCAGGTTGCAGCCACTGTCCGCGATGCGCCGGGACACGGGCAACAGCGGCGATTCCGGGTGCACGGCGAACGCGTTGATGAGTAGATAGTTCTCGTTGGTCTGGGGGCGGGGCGTGGGGTCGCTCAAGGCGGTGTCCGAATGAAGTGACTTGCGGACACAAGCTTAACGCCTGCCGCGCCGGATCGGTGACATGAACCGGCGGTGACCTCGGCACATGCCGGCTTGTCGCTGAGTTGGCGCGGCCAGTACCATCACGGGTCGGACAGCGGCCGGGGCCTGATGGCTCTCGACTCGCCAGCAGGCTGCATGTCGCGGCCGGCGAACGCGCTGACGACGCTCCCGGATCGATCCCAACGAGGCCCCCTTTGCGAATTACCGGTTGCCTGACTGCCCTTGCCACGCCATTCAGTGCGCCGTCGGGCGGCAAAGAGGGCGGCATCGACTTTGACGCCTGGGAGCGGCTCGTTGACGCCCAGCGCGTCGGCGGCACAGAGGGCATCGTGGTGGCCGGATCGACCGGCGAAGGTAGCGCCCTTGATGATGGCGAGCTGACCCAGCTCATCGAGCGTGCCCTGAAGCTGGCGGGCCCGATGCGGGTCATTGCCGGCACTGGCCTGTCGAATACGCGCAAGACGATCGCTTTGACCCAGGTGGCCGCTCGCGCAGGCGCCCATGGCGCCCTGGTGGTGGCGCCGCCCTACGTTCGCCCGACCCAGGAAGGTCTGTTCGCGCATTTCTCGGCAGTGGCGGACGCTGGCGAGCTGCCGGTGCTCCTCTACAACGTTCCGGCACGCACCGCTTGCGATCTCCTGCCATCGACAGTGGCCCGGCTTTCGGGCCACCCCGGCATCGTCGGAATCAAGGAGGCGCGGGTCGAGACCGAACGGATGGAAGCCCTTCTGCCACTGCGTTCTCAGGGGTTCGCCGTGCTCAGTGGAGATGATCCCAGCTGCGGCCGTGCGATGCTGGCAGGTGCCGATGGAGTGGTCTCGGTGGCCTCCAACATCGTGCCGGCCGCCATGCGGCGGCTCTCGGACCTGGCGCGCAACGGTCGAGCCGACGCCGTAGCTGCGCTCGAAGCCAAGTTGGCTCCACTCTTCGCATTTCTGGGGCTTGAACCCAACCCGATTCCGCTCAAGGCCCTGCTTGCAAGCAAGGGGCTGGGCTCCGAGCTTCCCCGGCTGCCCTTGACCCCGCTGGCTGCCGACAATCGACCCGCCATGGAAGCCTTGCTTCCCGAGTTGTCCACCACCGAGTTCGCGGCATCCGCCGAGCTCTCGAATGATCCGAAATTCCAGGGAGAAACCCGATGATCCGAATCACCGCACCGCTGCGTATCGCCACCATTGCCGGCTTGCTTGTCTGCGTCGTGGGCGTCAGTGGCTGCAGCTGGATACGTGGCGCAAGCCCGTATGCCTCCAGTCCGGAGAATCGGCCGTTGGAGGTGCCGCCCGATCTGAGTCTGCCGAATACCACCCAGGCGATGCGCGTGCCCGCGGCCGGGGCCACTTCGGCAGCCTTTCAGGTGGCAGATTCCAAGCCATCCACCTGGCGCCGCGTGGGTGAAGCACTTGACCGGATCGAAGGCGTCAACGTGGCCGAGCGCGCCGAGATGGCTGGCGCCTACAACGTCAGTTATCGCGGGGAAAGCTTTCTCGTCCGCGTCGGTGAGGAAGGCGCCCAGAGTCGCGTGTCGGCGATCGCGGCCGACGGTCGTGAAGCCACCGGAACGGCGGCGGTGTCCTTGCTCGGTCAGCTTCGTGAGCGGCTGATGTAAGCGAAGGCGTGACGCGCCGGGCACGGTTCTGGCCCTGCAGACGAAAGGCGGCCCTCGGGCCGCCTTTTTCGTATGCGATGCAGGGGTTTGAGCGGCGCGCGATCGCGGGGGCTCCAGAAACTGCCGTGGTGACCGCGCTGTCCCGGAACCATCGCGGGGTAGGGTGGGGCAGGACGCCTGCGCGTGTCGGTGGCGGCGGCGAATCGATACGGAGAGCTGCGAATGCCGGGTGATCCCAGTGCGGACTGCCTGCCGCTGGGGCTGCAAACGCTCAGCGTTCGAGCAGATTCCTTTTGTCCGGCTTGCCGTTCCACTGCTCGGCGTCCGCCGGAGGCTCCTTGCGGAGGGTGATCACCGGCCAGCTTTTGGTCAGCTCAGCGTTGAGCGCGATGAAATGCTCCTGACCTGCCGGCACGTCATCGAGGGGGAAGATCGCGTTGGCGGGGCACTCGGGTTCGCAGAGCGTGCAGTCGATGCATTCGTCCGGGTCGATCACCAGAAAGTTCGGACCTTCGTGAAAGCAGTCGACCGGGCAAACTTCGACGCAATCAGTGAACTTGCACTTGATGCAATTCTCGGTGACGACGAAAGCCATGGGAGCTCAGCAGAGGGAGGGTGGATGCCGGGGGAGCGGAGTCGCTCGGACAGTCCAATCGAAGCATGAGGTGGCGCTCCCTACGAGGTTCGAACTCGTGTTTTCGCCTTGAGAGGGCGACGTCCTGGGCCACTAGACGAAGGGAGCGTGGTGTTCAGCCTCAAATCGAACGGCTAGTATAGCAGTCTCGCCGACGCTGACAATGCCAACCAGGGCATGCGCAGGCGGCCCTTGGACCCGGTTGCGAGCACTTGCCGACCCGGCCTGCAGCCCCCGGCGCAGCCTGCGCCCATCGCATCGATAACAAGCGTGCATCCAGATACCAGCGAACTCCGCATCATCCCTCGCGCCGAGCATTGCATCTCGCGCAAGCAGATCAGCCCCAACGCACTGCGCGTGCTCTACCGTCTGCACGAGGCCGGCTTTGGCGCCTATCTGGTGGGTGGCGCCGTACGCGACCTGCTGATCGGCGGCGCCCCCAAGGACTTCGACGTGGCCACCAGCGCGACTCCGGACGAAGTGCGTGCGCTGTTTCGCAACTGCCGTCTGATCGGTCGGCGATTCCGTCTCGCCCACGTCGTCTACGGGCCCGAAGTCATCGAGGTCGCGACCTTCCGCGCCAGCGCGGACGACGGTTCGGGGGATCGTGAGGTCGACAACGGCGTGCTGGTGCGCGACAACGTCTACGGCAGCATCGAGGATGATGCCGTGCGGCGGGACTTCACTGCCAATGCCTTGTACTACGCGATCGAGGATTTCTCGGTGCGCGACTTTGTCGGCGGCTACGAGGACGTGATGGCGCGTCGACTGCGGCTGATCGGCAATCCGGAAGCACGCTACCAGGAAGACCCCGTGCGCATGCTGCGTGCCGTGCGTCTCGCCGCCAAGCTTGGATTCCAGATCGCCGCTGAGGCGGCCGAGCCCATTCCGCGCATGGCGGGTCTGCTGGCGGACGCCTCCAATGCGCGCCTCTTCGATGAATCGCTCAAGATGTTCATGTCCGGCCACGGCGCCGAGAGCCTGCTGGGACTGGAGACAGTCGGTCTGCTGCCGGTGCTGTTTCCTGACACGGCTGCGGCGCTGGCCGCCGACGGCAGCGGGCAGTGCCGTGCGCTGATGCTCGAAGGTCTTCGCGGCACCGACGCGCGTGTGCGTGAAGACAAGCCAGTCACTCCAGCATTCCTGTTCGCGGCCCTGCTGTGGCCCGCCTACGCGAACGAGCTGGCCAAGCTGCTCTCCGAGGGGCATGAGCTGGCAGTCGCCGAGCAGCGCGCTGCCGACCGCATCACCCTTCGCCAGACGGAGCGAATCGGCATTCCTCGGCGTTTCAGCGTGCCGATGCATGAGATCTGGTTCCTGCAGTCGAGATTCCCACTGCGTCAGCGCAAGCGCGTGTTCCGTCTTCGTCAGCATCCTCGCTTCAAGGCTGCGTACGACTTCCTCGAGCTGCGCGCCGCGGTGGTGCCCGAACTCGCTGCAGAACGCGACTGGTGGAAGGGCACGCTCGAACTCGACGACGCTGATCTGGCCGAGCGACTCGAT
>JBIJCA010000281.1:0-5927 GCA_044344935.1 Aquimonas sp.
GTCGCCGGCGCCGGGGCGGTCGCCGCGGCTGATCGCGTGCGACTGACGGATCGGACAGGCGGCGTGTTCGTCGCTTTGGGCAGCAATCTGGGCGATCCAGTCGTCCAGGTCAGGCGCGCCATGATCGAGATGGCCGCGCTTCCTGGTACGTCCGTGCGGCAGGCCTCCAGTCTCTATCGGACGCCGCCCTGGGGTGACGTGGACCAGCCAGATTACGTGAATGCGGTCGTCGAGCTGGAAACCGCTCTCGAACCGAGTCCTCTTCTCGACGCTTTGCTGGACATCGAGCAGCGCATGGGAAGGGTGCGCGACCGCCGCAACGGACCTCGCGTCATCGACCTTGACCTCTTGCTGCACGGCACGCATGTGCTCGACGAAACGCGGCTCACCGTTCCACATCCACGCATGCATGACCGCGCGTTCGTCCTGCTGCCGCTGGCCGAGATCGCGCCCGATCTGGTCATCGTCGGGCACGGTCGCGTCGCCGAACTGGCTGCTGGAGCAGCCGACGATCGCATCGAGCGTTTGAGGCCTTGATGGCTCCCAACAGCCGCTTTGGCGGCGGGGGTCCTTTGCGGCGCACGCTCCGGTAGCATGCCGGCTCGTCGTCCGCGAGATCGATCCATGTACAGCTCCGAATCCGGTGCGCCGACTGCGCCACCGCTGAACGTCCCAGGCTTCCGCCGCATGAAGGCGCAGGGCCAGCGCATCGTGTGTCTGACTGCCTACGACGCCAGCTTTGCTGCCTGCATGGACGCAGCCGGCCTTGATCTGGTGCTGGTCGGTGATTCCCTCGGCATGGTCGTGCAGGGTTATGCCAGTACCTTGCCCGTCACCGTCGACCAGATGGTCTACCACTGCGCTGCAGTTGCGCGCGGCCTGCGCCGGGCCGTGCTGATGGCGGATCTGCCGTTTCAGAGCTATGCCACGCCACAGCGCGCGCTGGATTCAGCAGCGCGTCTGCAGGCGGAGGGTCAGGCGGCGATTGTGAAGCTGGAAGGGGCAGGGCATGTCCTCGACACGATCGCCTTTCTTTCCGAGCGGGATATCCCGGTCTGTGCGCATCTTGGGCTGACGCCGCAGTCGGTGATGAAGCTGGGTGGCTATCGCGTGCAGGGGCGTGAGGCCGAGGCCGCACAGCGGCTTCGCGAGGATGCGCGACGCACCGCCGAGGCCGGTGCAGAACTGCTCGTGCTTGAGTGCGTGCCCGCCGCACTGGCGGCGGAGATCACCCGCGACATCGCGATCCCGACCATCGGCATCGGTGCCGGACCCGACTGCGATGGCCAGGTCCTGGTGATGCACGATCTGCTGGGCGTAACGCCGGGGCGCAGGCCGCGCTTCGTCAAGGACTTTCTCGCCGGTTCCGGTACGGTCGAAGCAGCGTTCCTTGCCTATGCCGAAGCCGTGCGCAGCGGGAGCTTTCCGGCGCCCGAGCATTGCTTCCAATGAGCCTGGAGCGAGCGGAATCCGCGGAAGCGCTGCGCGCGCGGATCGCAGAATGGCGCGCCCAAGGGCTGAAGCTCGGGTTCGTGCCGACAATGGGGAACCTGCATCGCGGCCACCTCGCGCTGATCGTGCAGGCCCGCGCGCTGGTTGACCGAGTGATCTGCAGCATCTTCGTCAATCCGACGCAGTTCGGCCCGAACGAGGATTTCGGGCGCTATCCGCGCACGCTTGATGCGGACGCGCGTGCGCTCGCTCAGGGTGGCTGCGATCTGCTGTTCCTGCCTTCGGTGGCGACGATGTACCCGCTGGGCGTGGAGCGTACGGTGCGGGTCGAAGTGCCGGGTCTTTCAGATGTTCTCTGCGGCGCCTTCCGGCCGGGACACTTTGCCGGAGTTGCCACGGTGGTCGCGCGCCTCTTCAACCTCGTCCAGCCTGACGTCGCCGTGTTCGGGAACAAGGATTTCCAGCAGCTGGCGGTGATCCGGCACATGACCACCGATCTCGCGTTTCCGATCCGGATCGAGGCTGGCGAGACCGTTCGCGAGCCCGATGGCCTGGCCCTGAGCTCCCGGAATCAGTACCTGAAGCCCGATGAGCGAGCCCAAGCGGCCAGAATCCACGCCACCCTGCTCGGGATGCGCGATCGATTGCTGGCGGGAAACGCAGTCAGCGCGGTCGAGGCCTGGGCGGCGCGCGAACTCGAAGCGGCCGGATTCCAGCTGGACTACGCAGTCCTGCGCCGCCCGTTTGATCTCGCCGGTCCCGCAGAGCGCGGCGCTGGCGAATGGGTCTGTCTGGTGGCGGTGCGCCTCGGTACGACCCGTCTCATCGACAACATCACTTTCGCGTTGGCGGGCGACTGAGCACCCTCCGTTGCAAGAAAACGTCGCAGGTGTTGTTTTTTGTCTTCGATAGGGGTAATCTCGCTCCGTCTCCAAGGAAAACCGCGACTGACAGGCGCAGGAGTCCAGGGAGCAGCAGGGCGTATCGCTAGGTAATCGTCACTCCGTTTCCACCCTCGCCGGCCATCCAGCGGGGGTTTTTTTTGCTTTGGGAAAAGTCTCTTTCCTTTTTTATCAGTCGCTTGCGCAGTTTTCGGCGGCCTTGCTCAGGCCCGGCAGCGGCAGGGCAGGGTCTTGTTGCGCTAGCGCAACGCTCCTCGTGTCTCCGCCAAGCCCATTTGCAGACCGCTCGCCGCTCCAACCGCTGCTACGCTTCCGCGTCCCCTGACTGGCACGTCCCGCTCATGCCCATCGACCTCTCGCTGCTGGCCTTGCATGCCCACCGACTGCAGGGCGTCAGCCTTCGCGAGCTCGGCTCCGATCCGGACCGCGCCGCCCGACTCCACTTCGCCGGGCCAGGTCTAAGTCTCGATCTCGGCCGGCAGCGGCTGGATTCGTCGGCTTTGCAGGCTTTGCTCTTCGAGGCGAGCCGCCTTGGTCTCCCCGAACGACTGCGGGCACTGTTCGATGGGGAGCAGGTGAATCCCACCGAGGCCAGGCCGGCCTTGCATACCGCCCTGCGTTCGGAGCTGTCGCGGTCAGAAGTCGCCCGCGCCGCGCGGGCCGAGGCGGTCGCTGCCCGCGCGCGCATGGAGGCCCTGTCGCTCGCGCTTGAATCCAGTGACGTCACCGATATCGTCAGTGTGGGTATCGGTGGTTCGGACCTCGGTCCGCGCTTGGTCGTGGACGCGTTGGCCGGCCAGGCCAAAGAACGCTTCCGAGTGCACTTTCTGGCCAACGTGGACGGCCACGCAGCAAAGCGACTTATCGGCGGGCTGGATCCGCAGCGCACCGCGGTGCTGCTGGTGTCAAAAAGCTTCAACACGCAGGAGACCCTGCTCAACGGTCGTCTCCTGCGTGACTGGCTGGGTGCGGATGAGCGCCTCTATGCGGTCAGCGCGAATACCGCGCGTGCGGCCGAGTTCGGGATCGCGCCGGAACGCGTACTTCCGATGTGGGACTGGGTCGGCGGGCGCTATTCGCTCTGGTCGGCTGTGGGCTGGTCGATCCGCCTGGCCTTGGGAGCCGAGGGCTTCGATGCCCTTCTGCAGGGCGCCGCGGACATGGACGCGCATGCGCTGCAGAACTCGCCCGAGCGCAATCTCCCTCTGCTGCATGCCTTGCTGGCGGTGTGGAATCGCAACGCGCTCGGGGTTGCTACACAGGCGGTGCTGCCGTACGACGACCGGCTTGCCCTGCTGCCTGCCTATCTCCAGCAGCTGGTGATGGAAAGCCTGGGAAAGCGGGTTTCGTTGGCGGGCGAGAGCCTTGGCTTCGAGACCGTGCCGGTCATCTGGGGTGGTGTCGGCACCAACAGCCAGCATTCCTTCTTCCAAGCGTTGCACCAGGGCACCCAGATCGTGGCCTCTGATTTCATCGGCGTCCTCCAGCCTTCCCATGGCTACCTCGAAAACCATCGCGCGCTCCTTTCCAACCTGCTTGCGCAGTGCGAAGCCCTGGCCTGCGGTCAGCACAGCGACGATCCGCACCGGGACTATCCGGGCGGTCGGCCGAGCAGTCTGATCCTGTTGGAGCGGCTCGACGCGCGCAGTCTCGGCGCGCTGCTCGCGCTGTATGAGCACTCCGTCTACCTGCAGTCGGTGCTTTGGGACATCAACGCTTTCGATCAATGGGGTGTCGAACTGGGCAAGCAGCTGGCGAATCAGCTGTTGCCGGCGCTCTCCGGCGAAGTGCCTGCGGGGGACGCGATCACCCGGACACTCATGAGGCGGTTCAAGCCGACTCAATAGCGCACTTCCGCTGGCGCTGCAGTGCCCAGTGCACATGTTCGCGAACGAGCGGCGAAGGGTGGTGCAAGCGCGCTTCAAGCGCCTTGCGCACGGCAGTTGAGGGCGGGGCATTGCCGAGCGCGACGGCGACGTTGCGCAGCCAGCGCTCGTGTCCGATCCGGCGGATTGCGGAGCCCTCGGTCTTGTCCAGAAACTCGTCTTCGCTCCAGCCGAACAGCTCGACAAGACTCGTCGAGTCCAGAGCGTGGCGCGCGCGGAAGTCGGGCTCCGCGCTGAGCTTCGCGAACTTGTTCCAGGGACAGACCAGCTGGCAGTCGTCGCAGCCGTAGATGCGATTGCCCATCGCAGTTCGGAACTCCTCGGGAATCGCGCCGTGCAGCTCGATCGTGAGGTAGGAGATGCAGCGGCGTGCATCGACGCGATAAGGCGCAACGATGGCCGCGGTGGGGCAGGCGGTGATGCATCGGCTGCAGCTGCCGCAGTGGTTGCTCGCTGGAGCATCAATCGGCAGAGGCAGGTCGGTGAGGATCTCGCCAAGGAAAAACCAGGAGCCGGCCTTCGAGTCGATCAGGTTGCTGTGCTTGCCGATCCAACCGAGGCCGGCGTTGCGCGCCAGCGCCTTTTCCAGCACCGGTGCGGAGTCGGTGAACACGCGGTAGCCGAAGGGGCCGACGGCTTCGGTGATCCGGTCGGCGAGTTTCTGCAGGCGGCGGCGCATCAACTTGTGGTAGTCGCGCCCCAAGGCGTAGCGCGACACGTAGCCGACCGCGGTGTCCGCCAACGCGAGTTCGGCCTCTGCCTGTCCTTCTGGCAGGTAGTCCATGCGAACGGAGATCACCCGCAGTGTCCCCGGCACCAGTTCTGCCGGTCGGGAGCGCAGGGTGCCGTGGCGCTGCATGTAATCCATTTCGCCGTGGCAGCCTGCGGCCAGCCAGTTCAGAAGGTGTGCCTCGTCCTCGGCCAGATCGATGCCGCTCACGCCGAACCCTGCAAAGCCCAGCGCACGAGCCCACTGTTCCATCGTCGCCCGTTCGACCAAGGTCGATTGGGGTCCTTCCACTTCGCGGGGTTCGGGCGCTGGCATCGGCGTGAGTATAGGTTCGGAAATCCTCGCCGCAGCTGCGCCTTGTGCGCGCCAGCCGCGGCAGTCCGTGCCGCCTTCACCCGCAGTTGACTCTGATCAACCGCGACCGAATGTCGCACCGCCACACTTCGGCCCGACTCAATAGAGGGGCGCCCCCATGGCGATGGCGATAGACAAGTCCGCGTACTACAACGACAAGGTGGTGCGCCAGTTCGCGGTGATGACCGTGATCTGGGGCATCGTGGGCATGCTGGTAGGCGTGATCATCGCCGCCCAGCTCTACTGGCCGGATCTCACGGCCGGCATCGAGTGGCTGTCCTACGGGCGCCTGCGCCCGCTGCACACCAATGCGGTGATCTTCGCTTTTGGCGGTTCCGCGCTGTTCGCAACCAGCTACTACATCGTGCAGCGCACCTGCCACGTGCGCCTGTTCGCCGAGAAGCTGGCAGCCTTCACCTTCTGGGGCTGGCAGCTGGTGATCGTGCTCGCCGCCATCACCCTGCCGCTGGGCATCACCCAGGGCAAGGAATACGCCGAGCTGGAGTGGCCGATCGACTGGCTGATCACGGTGATCTGGGTGGCGTATGGCGTGGTGTTCTTCGGCACCATCGCCACCCGCAAGGTCAAACACATCTACGTCGC
>JBIJCA010000451.1:0-2568 GCA_044344935.1 Aquimonas sp.
TGCAGCAGAACTGCCGGGGTTCTTCGACAGGCTGATAGGGATTGGGGATTGGGGATTCGTTGAGAAGCCGGGACCGGCCGTTTCGGGAGGCGGCTACCCCGCGCTTCGGCTCAGAAGCGCCGAGCCTGTAGCAACGCCTCGACGGAGTCAGAGCCGAGAAGACGGTTTGGCCGCGCCATTCCTACGGAGCCGCTGCAAACGAATCCCCAATCCCCAATCCCTAATCCCGGCTCTTCAACACCTCACGCGCTGCGTTGTGCCCCGGCAACCCGCTCACGCCTCCGCCGGGATGCGCGCCAGAACCGCACAGATACAGGCCCTTGAGCGGCATACGGTAGTTGCCGTGGCCCAGCACCGGTCGCGCCGAGAACAATTGGTTCAAGCTCAGCGCGCCGTGGAAGATGTCGCCGCCGATCAGGCCGAACTCCTGCTCCAGATCGAAGGGCGAGAGCGCGCGGAAGCCCAGCACCGAAGCCTTGAAGTTCGGTGCGAAGGCGTTGACCGTGTCGATCATCAAGTTCGCCACCTGGTCGCGATGCTCGGGCCAGGCCTTGCCATCCGGCAGCTCGGGTGCGACGTGCTGGCAGAACAGGCTGGCGACGTGTGCGCCCGCCGGCGCAAGGCTGTCATCCAGCGTTGAGGGAATCAGCATCTCGACGATGGGTTGTGTCGACCAGCCGTGCTGACGGGCGTCGAAGTAGGCCTGCTCCATGTAGCGCAGGCTGGGCGCGAGGATGATGCCGGCGGTGTGGTGCTCCGCGCGTTCGCGACCCGGCAGGCAGCTGAAGTCGGGCAGCTCGGACAGGGCCACGTTCATGCGGAAGGTGCCGGAACCGCAGCGATAGCCGCGCATGCGCTCGGCGAAGTCTGTGGGCAGCTCCGACTCCGGCACGAGCCGGGTGAACAGCAGCTTGGGGTTGACGTTGGCGACGACGCGCGTCGCGCGATGCACGCGGCCGTCTTCAGTGCGCACACCCACCGCCCTGCCCTGCTCGACCAGCACTTCGGTCACACCGGCGTTGACTTCGATCTGCACACCCGCAGCCTCGGCCGCGCGCGCCATCGCCTGGGTGATCGCGCCCATGCCGCCGATCGCATGGCCCCACACGCCGGCTTTGCCGTTGACCTCGCCGAACACGTGATGCAGCAGCACGTAGGCGCTGCCGGCGGCGTAGGGGCTGGCGTAGTTGCCGACCACGCCATCGAAACCGAACAGGGCCTGGATCGGTTCGGACTCGAACCAGCGTTCCAGATAGGCGCCGGCGGAATCGGTGAACAGGTCCAGCAGATCGCGCTGGCCTTCGATTCCGAGCGCGGCCGCGCGACGGCCCAAGCCTGCAGCACGGATCAGCTCGGGCAGCGCCGCCAGCCAGCCGCCCGTGGGAGGCACATTGGGCGGCGTCTGCACGGCCAACTCGCGCAGCAGCCCAGCGATGCGATCGAGGTGCTCGCCATAGGCCGGCAGGCGCGCGGCGTCGCGGGCGCTGAACTTGGCCACCTCGGCCTGGGTACGACCTTCGCCCGCCTTGAGATAGCGGCCATCCGGCAGCGGCAGGAAATTGCCCAGCTCGCGCTCGACGATGCGCAGGCCATGGCCGTGCAGGTCAAGCTCGCGGATCACCTTGGGATGCAGCAGCGAGACCGTGTAGCTGGCGGTCGAGTTGCGGAAGCCGGCATGGAACTCTTCGGTCACCGCCGCGCCGCCGACCACGCTTCTTCGCTCCAGCACGCGCACCGACAGGCCGGCCCGCGCCAGATAGGTGGCGCAGACCAAGCCGTTGTGGCCGGCGCCAATCACCAGCACATCACTGCGCGCATCGGCCATCTCAGCGCTCCGTGATCTCGACGCTGACTTCACCGATGCCCTCGACGCGCGCGGTCAGGCGATCGCCCGCAACGCAGGGGCCCACGCCAGCAGGCGTGCCGGTGAACACCAGATCGCCCGGCTCCAGTCGCACGAAGGTCGACAGGTTGGCCAGCAGCTCGGGCACCGACCAGATCAGGTCGACGATGTCGGCCGACTGCCGCGTTTCTCCGTTCTGCAGCAGCTCGATGCGTCCGGACTTCGGATGTCCAATGCGCGCCGCCGGCACGATCGCGCTGCAGGGCGCGGAGCGGTCAAAGCCCTTGGCCATGTCCCAGGGCTTGCCGCCCTTCTTGAACTGCGCCTGCAGGTCGCGGCGGGTGAAGTCGATGCCGACGCCGTAGCCGAACACCAGGGCCTGCGCCTGCTCGGGGCTGAGACCCACGCCGCTGCCGCCGATCGCCACCACCAGCTCGGCCTCGTAATGGAAATCGGCGGTCTGCCCGGGATACGGAATGCGCGCGCCGTCGGACACCACCGCATCGGCCGGCTTCATGAAGAAGAACGGCGCCTCGCGGGTCGGATCCGCGCCCATTTCGCGGGCGTGCTCGGCATAGTTGCGACCCACGCAGTAGATGCGGCGCACCGGAAAAAACTGCGAACTCCCGGCTACGGCAACGCAGGGCTGGGCGGGCGGCGGCAGGACGTAGACGCTGGACTGGGGCATGGATTTCAGAGCTCGGGATTGGGGTTCAGGGGCGGAG
>JBIJCA010000453.1:0-2554 GCA_044344935.1 Aquimonas sp.
GAGAAAGGCCACCCCTCGTCCGCGCCCTACGCGCATCCCTGCGCTTCGGGTACGCGTGAGTCCGTGGGTCTTCGTGGACAGGCCATCCCTGGCCTGTCACGAACATCGCCGGCATCCCTGCCGGCGACCCTGCGGGCTGATCGTCCGAGCCTCGCCGCTCCCCAGGGGCCCCGTGAAAGAGCGCGGGCTCCTGCCCGCAAGAGCGTGCGAGGCTTCGTTGATGGCGGCTGATTCGTGTTTCGAGAAGCTGCGCCGCACCCTCTGCACCTCCGCAAATCGGCTCTTACGAATCCCGAATCCCAAATCCCGAATCCCGGCTCTCAAATGCTCCGCCGCCACTTCCTGAAACTCAGCACCGCCACGCTCGCCGCTCTCGCCGCGAGCCGCGCGCGCGCTTTCCAGCCGATTGAAGGCGAGTACGACTTCTGGTTCACCCGGCTGATGTACGCCTCGGGCAACTGGGACGTGGACCAGCGCATGCCGTCCAACTTGATCACCTCGCTGATCGACTACACCGGCCTGCGCGTTGATCCGGTCGAGCGGGTGATTCCGCTGGCCGATCCGCGCATGCTCGAAGCGCCGTTCTGCTACCTCTCCGGCCACAAGCTGGTCGAGTTCGACCCCGACGAACGCCGCAACTTCGAGGCCTACGTGCGGCGCGGCGGTTTCGTGTTTGTCGATGACTGCAACCACGACATCGACGGCCTGTTCGCGCGCAGCTTCGAGGCCGAGATGGCTTCGATCTTTGGTCCGCGCGCGCTGGTGAAGCTGCCGAACACGCACCCGATCTATTCGAGCTTCTTCAGGTTCGAGGGCCCGCCGACGACGAGCTTCGAATTGAACGGCTGGGGCGACGATCTGGTGCACGACTATCTCAAGGGCATCGAGCACGAGGGTCGGCTTGGCGTGCTCTACAGCAACAAGGACTACGGCTGCGAGTGGGACTACGACTGGCGCAACAAGCGCTGGCTCGCGGAAGACAACACCCGCTTCGGCGTCAACATCGTGATGTACGCACTCAACGGATGAGCCATGAACGCGATTGCCCTCGATGAAGCCAGCCTTGCGGCCCGCCTCGAACGCCTCGACGCGCTGAAGACCGCCATCGCGCGCTCGGTGATCGGTCAGGCCGAGGTGGTCGAGCAGCTGCTGATCGCCCTGCTGGCCGGCGGTCACTGCCTGCTCGAAGGCGTGCCGGGGCTGGGCAAGACCCTGCTGATCCGAAGCCTCGGCCAGGCCCTCAAGCTCGACTTCCACCGCATCCAGTTCACGCCGGATCTCATGCCCAGCGACATCCTCGGCACCGAGGTGCTGGAGGAAGACCATGGCACCGGCAAGCGCGTGTTCAAGTTCCAGCCAGGACCGGTGTTCACCCATCTGCTGCTGGCCGATGAGCTGAACCGCACGCCGCCCAAGACCCAGGCCGCCCTTCTGGAAGCGATGCAGGAGCGCACCGTCAGCACCGCCGGCCAGACCTTTGAACTGCCCCGGCCTTTCTTCGTGCTGGCCACGCAGAACCCGCTGGAGCAGGCCGGCACCTACCCGCTGCCGGAAGCCCAGCTCGACCGCTTCCTGCTCTACATCCGCGTCGACTATCCGAGCCTGGACGAGGAGATCGCGATTCTCGATCTGACCACCGGCCGCAGCGGCGAGACCCCGCCGGCGGTGATGGAGGCCAACGAATTGATCGAGCTGCAGGCGCTCACCCGCGAAGTGCATATCGAGCCCGAGCTGACCCGCTGGATCGCGCGCCTGGTGCGGGCAACGCGCCCCGGTGCCGAAGCGCCGGAGCGGGTCAATCAGGCGCTGCGCTTCGGCGCGGGGCCGCGCGCCGGGCAATCGCTGGTGCTGGCGGCGAAAGCGCGCGCCCTGCTGCAGAGGCGCCTCGCCGTCACCCGCGAAGACATCCGTGCGCTCGCCAAACCCGTGCTGCGCCATCGCCTGCTGCTGTCCTTCGCGGCCGAAGCGGAAGGCCGCAGCACCGACTGGGTGGTCGAGGGCGTGCTCGATGCGGTGGCGGTGTAGGCGCGAGCGCCCGCCATGAAGCCGTACCCCATAGGGTGGGTCTTGACCCACCGAAGCCTCAGCTTCGCCAAGGCCAGCACGGCCGCGAAGCCGCGCCCGAGCGAACGGCAGCGCGCGTTCCCCATAGGGTGGGTCTTGACCCACCGGCTCTTGACGCTCGCCGCGGCTGCGGTGGACGCCGTTCGGGGATTCCCTCGATCCCTGCGTGCCGCCAGCGTCGCGCTTTGGTGGGTCAAGACCCACCCTATGGGAGCGCTTTGGGCTGAGGCGAGCGTTGAGCTCCGGTGGGTCAAGACCCACCCTATGCGAGGCGATGCGTTTGCGCGTTTTGCCGCGCTTTCGGTTCAGACACGTACGGCTTGCAAGGCCATTACGAATCGCCGCAGCCCCATAGGGTGGGTCTTGACCCACCCTCTCTTGACGCTCGCGGCGGCTGCGCTGGATGCCGTTCGGGTATTCCCGCGATCCCTGCGTGCCGCCGGCGTCGTGCTTCGGTGGGTCAAGACCCACCCTATGGAAGCGCTCGGGA
>JBIJCA010000169.1:0-9936 GCA_044344935.1 Aquimonas sp.
GGCCTCGCCGCGCTGGGTCGCGCCGAAGCCCTGGTCGGTCATGGCGGCACCGTAGTTGTGGTAGCCCGGTGTCGCGGTGAACACCAGCTCGCGCCGGCACTCGGCGCCGGCCACGGCGGGGAACAGCTCCAGCTGCTTGACGGAGTTGTCCGGCAGATCGGTGCGGCGGCCCAAGGTGTAGAGGTGGTACTCGAACAACTCGGATTCGGCGAAGCCGTCGGCCATCGGCGCCGCTTCCACGACCATCGTCCTGTACATCTTCTGCGGCTCGGGCGCTGCCGGCGCGCGATTGATGTCGCCGGCGACGAGCTTCAGCTTCGCGTTCGCAAAGCTGCCACCACTCTGGTTCACCAGGCTCACCCAGGCCGCGAGGTCCATGCGGCAGCGGCCACTGTCTTCGCGCAGGGTGATGTTGTAGTCGGTCCACCAGGTCATGCCCTGGGTCTGGTAACTGACCTGGGCGTCGTGGCGACCGCCGCGCACGGCATCCAGCTTCCAGACCAGAGTCGGCTTGCTGATCAGGCCGCCGGGCAGAGCAGGGAACTGCACGCTGCTCCAGCTGCTGAGCGTCACTACGCTGCCGTCTTCGCGCGCCAGGATCAGCCCGCCATCGGCCGAAAGCAGTGTGCCGCTGATGCGCTCGATCGTCTCGCCACGCTGTTGCTCCACAGTCAGCGGCTGCCCGAGATAGCGTTGCAGCAGCTTCTGCTGGCTGACCAGGTCGTACTGGTAGTTCTGCTCCAGCACGCGGGTGCCGGCGGGGTCGGTGATGGAGGCGAAGCTCACCGTGGTCGGGTCGATCCGTCGCGCCACATCCGAGAAGCGCAGCTCGCCGGTTCCGCGCGTCAGCTCCAGCACGCGTCGATCGCTGACCACCGCGTACCCGGGCAGGCGATTCCCGTAATCGGCCAGGCGCTCAGTCGACAGCGTGCCGGGCGCGGCCGCGCTGTAGACAGTCAATGCGTAGTCGGGCGTGTCGGCTGCGGCCGCAGCAGTGGCAGTCATGGCAAGGCTCAGGATGGACGGCAAGGGAAAGCGCATGGTGGACCTCCGTTCGGGTGCGGACAAATGCCGGCGTGCTGCGCGGCGTCGACTGTCGGATACGGAGGATGCGCTGGAATGGGGTCGGCGTGCAGGCGATGACCGAGCGCGTCGTTCAGGTTCGCGAATGCGTTCGCTGAGCGCGCACTGCGGGTCGGGGCGTGACCAGTGCGTAGCGTCTCGCGCGGTGGCTTGATGGGTTGAAGCCAAGTGCGGCGTACATCGGCTCTTCGCTTCGCTTCAGGTTTCCGCGTCACTCGTGGTTGTAGGGTGGATAAGCGCAGCGCATCCACCAGCCGGTCGATGGGAAGCGGAACATTCAGCGCAGCCGCAGAGCCCGCAGACGCGTTTCGCTCTTCTAGTTTGCGCGTGCATCCGCGCCGGGCTTGGTCTGCGACCGCACCCACAGCGCCGCGGCCACCAGCAGCAACGCCGCCAGCAAGAACGGCGCGCCTGGCACGCCCCAGCCCTTCAGCGGCCCGATCGAAGCAGCAAGTATCTGGCTGAACATCAGCGGGCCAATGATGCCGGCGATGCCGGTCAGGCTGGTGAGCGCGCCCTGCAGTCGGCCCTGGGCCTCGGGCTCGATGGCGCGCGTCAGCAGGCCCTGCGCCGAGGGCATGGCAAAGCCCCACAGCGCCATCACCGGCACGCCCAGCAAAAGCACCCAGCCTTCGGACGCGACGCCGTAGAGCGCGAAGCCGGCCGCGCCCATCGACAGGCCGAACAGCAGACCGCGGCGCTCGCCAATGCGCGGAATCACCCGCCGTACCAGCCCGCCCTGCACGATCGCCGAACACACGCCGACCAGGGCCAGCGCCAGTCCAACTTCGCGTTCGTCCCAGCCATAGCGATAGTCCGCGTACAGAACAAAGGCCGCCGGCAGGGCCATGTGCGCGAGCTGGCTCAGGAACAGTCCGCCGGCCAGCACCGGCACGCCCGGATGCGCGCGCAGGAATCGAAATGCGCCGAGCGGATTCGCGCCGCGCCAGGCGAAAGGTCGACGCTTCTCGGCCGGCAGCGATTCGGGAAGGATCAGCCAGCCGTAGACGAAGTTTGCGAGGCTCAGGCCCGCTGCCACCCAGAAGGGCAGGCGCAGATCGATGCTGCCGAGCACACCGCCCAGTGCCGGGCCGATCACGAAGCCCAGGCCGAACGCGGCGCCCAGAATGCCGTAGCCCGCGGCGCGCTTCTCGGGCGGCGTAACGTCAGCGATGTAGGCATTCGCCGTGGTGATGCTGGCCGCGGTGATGCCGGCCAGCAGCCGGCCGATCAGCAGCCACCACAGGGTGGGCGCCAGCGCCATCAGGACGTAGTCGAGGCCCAGCCCCAGATTCGACAGCAGGATCACCGGGCGCCGGCCAAAGCGATCGGACAGTGCGCCCAGCACCGGCGAAGCAAGGAACTGCATCCCCGCGAAGGCCACGGCGAACAGGCCGTACAGAGTGGCAGCGTGGGCGGAATCGCCGCCGCTGAACTCGAGGATCAGCTTCGGAAGGATTGGAATGATCAGGCCAAGCGCAAGGATGTCCAGCGCGACCGTGATGAAGATGAACAGCAGTGCCGCACGCCTGCGGGGCGGTGCGGCCTGCTCTGCGGGCCCGTGGATCGGGCCGCCGGCATCGGGTGGGTTCAAGGCGGGCGGCCGTATCTGGTTCGAGAGCTGCGAGCGCGTCGGGACGGCCTCAGCCGCCCAGACGCGCCTTGATGCGGGCAGACACCGCGCCCATGTCGGCGCGGCCGGCCAGCTTCGGCTTCAGTACGCCGACGACCTTGCCCATGTCGCGTCCGGTGGTGGCACCGGTCTCGGCGATGGCTTCGCCGATCAGCGCCTCGATCTCGGCATCCGTCAGCGCCTGAGGCATGTAGTCCTGGATCACGCTGATCTCGTAGCGCTCCACCGCTGCGAGGTCTTCGCGGGCCGCCGCCTCGTACTGGCTGACCGAATCGCGACGCTGCTTGATCATCTTCTCCAGTACTGCCAACACCTGGGTGTCATCCAGCTGGATACGCTCATCGACCTCACGCTGCTTGATCGCCGCGTTCACCAGGCGGATGACGCCCAGACGGTCCTTTTCGCCGCTCTTCATGGCGGCCTTCATATCATCGGTCAGGCGCAGTTTCAGGCTCATGAGTCACCTCGGGATGGGAGTGTGGATGTGCCCGGGGCGAACGGCGGCCGCGGGCGGAAGTCTTGAAGGCCGCCAGTTTAGTCGGCTTTGGGGGCTGGCCCTCGGCGCAGCGTTCGGCAAGCCCGAAGAGCCGGTAGATGCGCTTCGCTCATCGACCCTACAAGCGCAGGCGACGCTTTGCCCAAAAACGAAGCCCAGGACTGCAGCGCGCAGTTTCTCGCTTCGATCGAGCCTGAGGGTCTTTCGCCCTTTCTGGCATAGACCAGCGCAGCGCATCCACCAGCAAGCCCAGCAGAAGTCGAGCGCCCCGCGAAAGCTACAAGAGCTGGTAGATGCGCTTCGCTCATCTACCCTACGCGTACACCGACCTCTGGCTTCGATCCACCCAAGGCGTCACCTGTAGTTGTAGGGTGGATAAGCGCAGCCGATCCACCAGCAAGTCCCGAGGAAGCCGAGGGTTCAGCGAAGCCCAAGAGCGCAAGTTGAATACCCCCGCCCAGCGCGCTCACCGCCCATCGACCAGCCAACAGGAAAAGCCGGTGTCGCTTTCGCAACACCGGCTCCGGATACCCTGAAGATCAAGCCCCGACTCGATCGTCGGGCGGCGCACTCAGTAGAGGCGACGGCGCTTGGTGATGTCGCGGCTCACGCGACGCAGGTGGCGCTTGACCGCGGCGGCCGCCTTACGCTTGCGCTCCTGGGTCGGCTTCTCGTAGAACTCGCGCTTGCGGGTCTCGGCGAGGACGCCGGCCTTTTCGCAGGTGCGCTTGAAGCGACGCAGGGCAAACTCGAACGGCTCGTTTTCGCGGACTTTGACGCTGGGCATGGGATCTCCGGTTCTGATTCTGTGAGCCCCCGCGGCACGTAGACGCGCTGCAGATGCGCGCAATGCAGGGGCGGGGAGCCGCGTATGATACGCGGCCTTCCAACGCCCTTGCAATCCGGGGCCTGATCTGCATCTTTTGCCCCATGAATGCGCTCGGCATCGAAACCTCCTGCGACGAGACTGGCGTAGCTGTCTACAGCCACAGACGGGGGCTGCTTGGCCATGCCCTGTACAGCCAGGTGAAGCTGCATGCCGATTACGGTGGCGTGGTGCCGGAGCTGGCCAGCCGCGACCACGTCCGCAAGCTGCTGCCCCTGATCCGCAGCTGCCTTGACCAGGCCGGCTGCCAGATCAGCGACCTCGATGGCGTCGCCTACACCGCTGGGCCCGGCCTGGTCGGAGCGCTGCTGGTCGGGGCCGCCACCGGACGCGCCATCGCCTGGTCGCTCGGCCTGCCGTCGATCGCCGTCCACCACATGGAAGGGCATCTGCTGGCGCCCCTGCTCGAAGTCGACCCGCCAGCGCCGCCCTTCGTGGCCCTCTTGGTTTCGGGCGGGCACAGCCAATTGGTGCAGGTCGAGCGCATCGGCGTCTATCGCCTGTTGGGCGAAACACTTGACGATGCCGCCGGCGAAGCGTTTGACAAGACCGCGAAGCTGCTGGGCCTGCCGTATCCCGGTGGCCCCGAACTGGCGAAGCTGGCGGAAAGCGGCGAGCCCGGTCGCTTCAGGTTTTCGCGGCCGATGACCGACCGCCCCGGCCTCGAATTCAGCTTCTCGGGTCTCAAGACCCAGGTGCTGCTGGCCTGGCAGCAGTCGGACCAGAGCCCGCAGACCCGTGCCGACATCGCTCGCGGCTTCGAGGAGGCGGTGGTCGAGACCCTTGCGATCAAGTGCGAACGCGCGCTCAAGGCCACGGGCGCAAAGACTCTTGTCGTGGCCGGCGGCGTCGGGGCCAATCGTCGACTGCGCGCCCGACTGGACGAGCTGAGTCGCCGTCTCCGCGTCAAGGTCAGCTTTCCGCGGCCCGAGTTCTGCACCGACAACGGCGCCATGATCGCGTTCGCGGGCGCGCTGCGTCTCGCGGCCGGCCAGCACGAGACCGGCGCACTCACCGTGCGGCCACGCTGGGATATGGCAGCCTTGCCGGCCGCTTGAGCCCGGCCCCTCGCAGGCCGCGGCGCCCGCCACCGACAGGACTCCGCATGGACAAGGTTTTCATCGACGCACTCGAAATCGAGTGCCAGATCGGCATCTACGACTGGGAGCGGCGCATCCGCCAGCCGATCGTGCTCGACATCGAGATGGCCTTCGACAACCGCATCCCGGCCGCTTCCGACGACATCCGCGACACCCTGGACTACAAGGCCGTCAGCAAGCGCCTGATGCAGTTTGTCGGTGAGTCCGGTTTCGGCCTGGTCGAGACTCTGGCCGAGCGCTGCGCGGCGATCATCCTTGACGAGTTCAAGGTCGGCCACGTGCGGATCAGGCTGTCCAAGCCGGGCGCCGT
This sequence comes from Aquimonas sp., assembly GCA_044344935.1. GTDB lineage: Bacteria > Pseudomonadota > Gammaproteobacteria > Xanthomonadales > Xanthomonadaceae > Aquimonas. Next base: position 5,509 of record JBIJCA010000169.1, read on the forward strand.
GCGGGGCGCGCGCGCGGTCGGCGTGATCATCGAGCGCAGCCGCCCGGACCCGGCATGAGCCTTGCCCTGCTCAGTCTGGGCAGCAACCAGCAGCCCGAGCACTACCTGCGACTTGCCGCGGAGGCCTTGGCCAAGCGCTTCCCTGGCGCACGCTTCTCGCCGGTGTACCGCACGCCAGCGGTCGGCTTTGAAGGCCCCGATTTTCTCAACGCCGCCGCTGCGATCCATTCCGACCTTGATGTCTACGCGCTGGACGCCTGGCTGCACGCCCTCGAAGACGCCAATGGCCGCCGCCGCGACGTGCCGCGCTTCTCCTCGCGCACGCTCGACGTTGACATCATCTATTTCGACGACCTCGTCCTGGAAGGCCCCGGCAACCTCAAGCTGCCGCGGCCCGAGCTCAAGCATGCTTTCGTCCTCAAGCCCCTTGTCGACATAGCGCCCCAGTTCATCGACCCCGTGCAGAAGCAGAGCCTCGCCAGTCTGTGGCAAAGCGCTGGCCTGCCGGAGCCCGGGCTGGATGCACTCCGCCTGTAGCGGCGTCATCCGCGGTGGTTGATGACCGCGCAGCGTCCCCCGTCGCTGCTACGCCCACGGCGCCACCCGCGTTTGTAGGGTGGATAAGCGCAGCGCATCCCCCAGAAGGTCCCGCGATGGCGGTGCATACACCGAAGCCACACACCACCCGCTATCCAGTCCTTCGCGCCCGGCGAGAGCGCATGCGCTGACAGATGCGCCCGGCCAGAGCCCAAAAGCCGGTAGATGCGCTTCGCTTATCTACCCTACGCGCACCCCAGCCCCCGGCCTCGCTCCACGCAAAGCGTCACCCGCGGTTGTAGGGTGGATAAGCGCAGCGCATCCACCAGCGCAGCCATCCCGGGGCAGGGCATCACCACCGATCCGCTCTGCGAACCGCGTACCAACCCTGCTACCCCGGCGAAACGCTGGTCGGGACGCGTCTACCGGCTGTCCGTCGCGTGCAGAAGTTGCTGCAAGTCCGCGATACTGTTGGCCTCGAAGAAATCTGGAGCGCCCCATGACACCGCTCTCACGGCCCCGCCAAGCCGGCGTCACCCTCATTGAACTGCTGGTGGTCATCGTGATCCTTGCGATCACGGTGAGCCTCGCCTTGCCGAGCTTCAACGACACCATCACCCGCAATCGCATCGCCTCGCAGACCAACGAGATTCTCGCCTCGATCAATCTCGCGAGAAGCCTCGCCATCCAGTTCAACGCGCAGGGCGGCGTCTGCGCGGCGAACAACGACCAGACCGCCTGCGGCGCCAGCTGGGCGAATGGCATCGTTGTCTGGGTGGATCAGGACCGCAGCGGCGGTTTCACCGCTGGCGAAGTCCGTCGGGCAGCTCGCCTCGACGTTGCAGATCAGCTCACCGGCGGAACCTCGCTCATCTTCAACAACCGCGGCCAGCGCATTACTCCGGCCGCCGGGAACTTTGATCTGAGCCTTCGCCCCGTCAGCTGCGGCACGGGGCAAGCGTTTCAGCGGCGCATCCGCGTCACTCTCACCGGCACCGCCAACCAGCTCAGGGAGAACTGCGCATGACCCAGCGCGTTCGCTCCCTGCGTGACAAGCGCCAGTCTGGCGCCACCATGATCGAAGTGATGGTGGCCGTGCTCGTGCTCTCGATCGGCCTGCTCGGCATGGCGTCGCTGCTCGGTGTCTCCCTGCGCAATACGCAGAGCGCCGACTTCCGCAGTCAGGCGGCCAATCTGGCCTACGACTACATCGATACGGCGCGGCAGCATACGGAAAGCTTGGCTTCCATCGCGACCGGCGCATGGTCGGGCAACGCTTGCGTGCTGGGTGCGCCAGCGTATGCCGCGTCCTGCGGCAACTCTTCCAGTGCATTGAATTGTGATGTGCGGCGTTTGCAGGAACGCGTCTGTCAGGTTCTTCCGGCCGGGCGAGGACGAATGACGGTGACGGCTCTTCCCGGTGTTGCCCGCCGCCTTGAAGTGCGTGTTGACATCTGCTGGAGCGATGACCGCACCGAAGTCGCCGCTGACACACCAGATTGCAACGGCGCAAGCGAGACCCTCTTCAGCGTCAACGCGGAGCTTTGACAGATGGCCAGTCTCCAAGCTGTTTTCGCCATGGCAGTGACGAACCCCGCGCGACTCTCGCAGCGCGGGCTTTCGCTCATCGAATTGATGGTCGCGTTGGCGATCGGCGTCATCCTGCTTCTCGGTCTGGTGCAGATCTTCGGCGCGAGTCGCGCTGCCTTCGGCGCGGCAGAAGGCCTTTCGAGAGTGCAGGAAGGTGGGCGTTTCGTTGCGGAAACCATGCGTAGTGAGCTGCGCATGGCCGGTCATATTGGAAGGTCGAACGAAGCGGCGATTCTCGGCCAGCCAGGAACCAATTTTCAACCCAGCGGCGCTTTCTTCAATCACACCTCCAATATCTCGACAAACCCCGCCGGAGCGCCCTACGCATTCAGGCTCGACGTCCCCATTCAGGGCTACGACTACACCGCACAGGCCACTGCCCCCAATTCGCTCTATGTGCTCGGGCAGCCCGCCGTGTCAGGGGTGAACGGTGCATTTTCTCCGCCGTTGCCGGGCGCACTCGCGCCAGTGACGGCTGAAGCCGTTGTCGGTAGCGATATCGTGGTGGTTCGCTATTTGAGCGCTGCGACCATTCCGCTTGCTGGCGGTGGAGCTGCAGGGTCGGTGTTCGTTAACCCGACTTTCGCCGGCTTTGTGCAAGAAAACCTCTTGTACGGTGTGTCGGAATACGGTGCCGTGACGCTCTTTCAGGCACGCAGCGGTGCTGATCCGACGACCGGCTTCGTCAATGCGGGCCCCGGAGGCAGGAACATATCCACCAATGGGTGGAGCGGTCTGGAAAATTATGGTGCTGGTTCGCTCACGGCGATGCACCAGTACCTCATGAGCGTGTACTACGTAGGCATTGATGTCAGCGGCGAGCCTGCTCTCTTTCGCCGCACTGTCAATCCCGCGGCTCCTGCGCCGCACCTCGGAGCGCGGGAAGCACTCGTCGAGGGCGTTGAATCGATGCAGCTCGTATTTGGCGCCGACAACGCGCCGGTGATGGCCGACGTTCCGCGGATCTATCAGACCGCAGGTCAGATCAACAGCAACGGGGCGCTCGGAGCGAATGAGGACGCACGCTGGCGTCGCGTGCTTTCCGTTCGAGTGGGCTTGCTGGTGCGCAGCCCGCAGGCCGCTTCGGATCAGTCGGTCGCCGACAGGCAGGTGCGCGTCGCTGACACCGTGGTGCAGCTGCCGGCTGACGGTCGCGTTCGGCAGGCATACGAAACTTTGGTGGTACTGCGCAATCGAATGGGGCGTTGATCATGAACTTCGACACCAAGACAATGAAGGTTGGGCGAATGGGTTCTGCGCGCCGGCAAAACGGCGCAGCGCTGTTCATCGCGCTTATGATCCTCATCGTGCTCAGCCTTCTTGCCGTTTCGGCAGGGCAAGTGACAGCGCTGCAAGAGCGCATGGCTTCGGCTTACTGGACGGATGTCCGGACCTTCGAAGCTGCGGAAGCGGTGATTCGTGAATCCGAGCGCCGGATAACCGCGGGAGCCGCCCGCGCCGATAATCCCCCGGGGTTCGAAGATCCGTGCGCCGTTGCCACGACCAGTGAAGACCCCGGCCGCGCTTTCTCCAGCGCCTGGACCCCAACCGCGGCGGGTTACCAATTGGTTTACGAGAACATTTCCCGCGGCTTGGACAGCCGTGGTGGTGGCAACCAGGGAAGCCTTGGTGCCGGCCAGCTTGTTGACAGCATCGGGAACTGCTCGACGTTTCGCGTTACAGCCATTCGCGTAGACGACCCGCTCAGCCCCTCTGCGCGCGCAATCGTCCAGACCACCTACATCCAGTAATCCGTTTCAGACGGCCCACGCCGCCGAGGAGACACCATGATCCGCACACGTCTGGCCAATCTGGCCGCTGCCGCCCTGCTGGTGGCCACAGCGGGGTTCTCCGCGCCCAGCCGCGCGGACATCGATATCGCCGAAACGCCGCTGTTCCTTCAGCAGCCCATCAAGCCTGCCTTCATCATGGGCCTCGACGACTCGGGCTCGATGAACTGGGAAATTCTGCTGAGCGGAAACCGCGACGGTTGGGGCGTATTCGATGGCGCCTCCGGCTCCTTTTTCAACGCGGACGGTAGCATCCGAGTTTCGGCCACCAACGACAACGCTGGAGCTGGCCGGCGCGTTCAGTTTCTTGAGCTTTTCCCGTTCCCCGGGCGCCGCGAGAAGACCATCTCGCTCCCGCCCTTGATCAACTTCGGTTTTGCGCGATCACACCAGTACAACCCGCAGTACTACAACCCTTCGACTACCTACGACCCATGGCGCCGTGCTGAACCACCGCATTGGCCGAATGCGAATCCGGCCAGCGCGGTCCCAGACCCAAGACTTGCTGCGA
>JBIJCA010000454.1:0-2552 GCA_044344935.1 Aquimonas sp.
AGGGCCAAGTGCCCGCCTTCGAGCGCGACCTCGAACTCAACATGGCGATCGCCGTCAAGGACGCCGGCCGCTTCCGCATCAACGTGTTCAAGCAGCGCGGCGAAGTCGGCATGGTGATCCGCGCGATCAAGAGCGAGATCCCCACCGTCGACCAGCTCAAGCTGCCGACGGTGCTGAAGGACCTGGTGATGGAGCCGCGCGGCCTGATCCTGGTGGTCGGTTCGACCGGCTCGGGCAAGTCGACCAGCCTCGCGGCGATGATCGACCACCGCAACTCGACGGCGTCTGGCCATATCCTCACCATCGAAGACCCGATCGAGTTCCTGCACCGCCACAAGAAATCGATCGTCAACCAGCGTGAGGTCGGCCTCGACACCCACGCCTTCGCCAACGCGCTGAAGAACGCCATGCGCGAAGCGCCCGACGTGATCCTGATCGGCGAAATCCTGGACGCCACCACCATGGAATCTGCGATCGCCTTCGCCGAAACCGGGCATCTGTGTCTGGCCACCCTGCACTCCAACAACGCCGACCAGACGCTGGAGCGCATCCTCAACTTCTTCCCGGAAACCGCGCACAAGAACGTGCTGATGAACCTGGCCCTGAACCTCAAGGCCGTGATCAGCCAGCGCCTGGTCACCGGCGTCGACGGCAAGCGCCTGCCGGCGGTGGAGATCCTCATCAACACCCCGCTGATCCGCGACATGATCCGTCGCGGCCAGGTGCACGAAGTCAAGGAAGCGATGGAGCGCTCGCTGCAGGAAGGCATGCAGACCTTCGACCAGTCGCTGTACCGGCTCTACAAGGAAGGCAAGATCGAGCTGGAAGAAGCCCTGCGCAAGGCCGACTCGCGCGACGGCCTATCGCTGAAGATCCGCCTGTCCGAAGGCGGCGCCGACGAGCACGATCCGTATGAGGACACCTTCCACGCCAACGCGGCCGCACGGCCGACCAGCGATGGCGGCTTGAACTTCAGCTGAGAAGGCACCCACAAGCCGGGGGCCGGCGATGCGAAGCCAAGCGCCGCGCACTGCAGCCCGGGCTTCGTTTGAGGCAAATCGTCTGCGCGCCCGTTCGAAGCCAAGAGCGGCGCGCTTCTGCTCGGGCTTCGTTCGAGGCAAGGCGTCATTCTCACTCGTAGGGTGGATAAGCGCAGCGCATCCACCAGCGCCTCCGACGGAAGCCGAGCGCCAAGCGAAGCCCGCAAACGCGGCACTCGCCGCCAAACGCGCGACCACACTGCCTCCAACTTAAGGCACAGGGCATCCGCACGACGTTCAGACCCTCCCACGCCAACACCCCTCGCCTGAACCCGGCAGAGGAATCGCTGACCTGCGGTCCTTGGCGGTGGGTGCTGCTACCTGCGCAAGCAAGGCCGCAGGGGAAAGGCATTCGCAAGCAACCACACCCCGAAAGCCAAGCGGCACGCCACCTCACCCCCGATCCAACGGACTCCGCACCGCCAACCCACCGCGGTTCAGAACATGCGTGTAGATCTGCGTGGTGCTGACATCGCGATGCCCCAGCAGCTCCTGCACCGTGCGGATGTCGTATCCATCCTCAATCAAATGCGTCGCAAAGCTGTGGCGGAACGTATGGCAGGTCGCGTGCTTGTCGACGCGCGCGCGCGTCACCGCGGCCCGCACGGCCCTCTGCACGCCCGATTCGTCCAGATGATGTCGGCCCAAATGCTCACTGCGCGGATCTTGCGAGCGCCTGTTGGCGGGAAACACAAACTGCCAGCGCCACTCGCCCGATGCCTTTGGGCTTTTGCGCGCCAGCGCGTTCGGCAACAGCACACGCCCCTCGCCCACCGCCGCGTCGCGTTCATGCATTTGCCGCACAGCAGCCAAGTGCAATTGCAGGGGCTCGACCGTCGGCCGCGCCAGCATCGTGCGCCTGTCCTTGCCGCCCTTACCGTGCCTGACAGTGACTTCCAGTCGCGAGAAATCGAAATCCAGCACCCGCAGCCGCAGCGCTTCCAGCAAGCGCATGCCGCTGCCGTACAACAGGCTGCACACAAGCCAGTGCACCCCTTGCAATTGACCCAACACGCGACGCACCTCATCGCGCGTCAGCACCACCGGCACACGCTCGGGTCGCTTCGCCCTTCGGATGTCGTCCATCCACGGCAACTCGATTCCCAACACTTCGCGATACAGGAACAGCAGCGCAGCCAGCGCCTGATTCTGAGTCGAAGCAGCCACCTGATGCCGGCTCGCCAGCAGGGTCAGAAATGCCTCAACCTCCGGCGCCCCCATCTCGCGCGGGTGGCGCATGCCGTGGCTGCGGATGAATCGCACGATCCACCCGCAGTACGCCTCCTCGGTACGCTTGGCCATACCCAGTCGGCGGATACGGTCACGCACCTGATCCATCAATCGCGGCGCCGCGCTTGCGTGTGCCTCCTGCCGATGCGACGATCCCATCGCCCGCCCCTGTGCTACGAAAGGCTGCCAGATTAGGCGGACGTGATAGACGGAACAGTCGGCGCAACACCCTGATCGGGGTAGGAAATTTCTTAGGCCTGCATCCACGAGCCCGGCTTAGGC
>JBIJCA010000455.1:0-2539 GCA_044344935.1 Aquimonas sp.
GGGAGAGGGGTCGGGGGAGAGGGGTGGAATGCTTGTCGCACGTGTTATCCCCCTCTCCCCAACTCCTCTCCCACAAGGGGAGAGGGGCTCGTGTTGTGGCGAGCGTTGCGCTTGCGGCGCCCGCCTCGCGCGGTGTGTTCACAGCGCAAGGCTAGCGGCGCATCACTGCAGCGATCCGCCGTGCTGCACGGATCGGCCGTACTGCACGGATCCGCCGTGCTGCAGCGATCAGCCGTACTGCATCGCCCTCCGTGCTGCCGCCAGGATCTTCTCCACGCTCGGCAGGAACTTCATTTCCAGCCTGAACAAAGGGATATGGGTGTCGTAGCCGGTCACGCGCTCGACCGGGGCCTTGAGATCGAACATCGAATGCTCGGCCAGCCGTGCCGCGATCTCGGCGCCAAAGCCCGCGGTTTTCGCGGCCTCGTGCACGATCACGCAGCGGCCGGTCTTGGCCACCGACTCGGCGATGGTGTCGAAGTCGAGTGGCTTGAGCGTGGCGACATCGATGACTTCGGCGCTGATGCCCTCACGCGCCAGCGCCTCAGCGGCCTCCAGCGTTTCCTTGACCTGCGCGCCCCAGCTCACGAGAGTGATGTCGCTGCCATCGCGCAGCACGAAGCAGACGTCCAGCGGCAGGGCCTCGCCGTCGTCGGGCACCTCTTCCTTGTACTGGCGGTAGATGCGCTTGGGCTCCAGATAGATCACCGGATCCGGGTCGCGGATCGCCGCCAGCAGCAGGCCGTAGGCGCGCTGCGGGCTGCTCGGCATCACCACGCGCAGACCGGGCACATTGGTGAACATCGATTCATTGGCCTCGCTGTGGTGCTCCGGCGCGCGGATGCCACCGCCCCAGGGCACGCGCAGCACCATCGGGCAGCTCAGGCGTCCGCGCGTGCGGTTGCGGAAGCGTGCGGCGTGGCAGATCAGGTGGTCCAGCATCGGGTAGACGAAGCCATCGAACTGCACTTCGGCGACCGGCTTCATGCCTTGCGTGGCCAGGCCTACGGTCAGGCCCGCGATGGTTGTTTCGTCCAGCGGCGTATCCAGGACCTTGTCGGAGCCGAAGCGCTGCTGCAGGCCGGAGGTCGCGCGGAACACGCCGCCGTTGACGCCGACATCCTCACCCAGCACCAGCACGCTGGGGTCGTGTTCGATCTCGTAGGCCAGGGCCTGGGTGATCGCTTCGATCAGGGTCATCGCGTTGCTGCTCATCGGCCGCGGCCCTCCCACTGCAGCGCATCCTCACGCTGGGCGACGAGATCGGCCGGCAGTTCCGCATACAGGTAGTCGAACATGGCTTCGACGGGCTGGCTGCGGGTTTCGAGGTAGGCATTGACCTCGCCATCAACCTCGGCGTCGCAGATGCGCTTCCACTCGGCCTCCTGTTCAGCGTCCCACAGGCCCTTCGATGTGAGCCAGCTGCGCAGCCGCAGGAAGGGCTCGCGCGACCAACCGGCCTTGACCTCCTCCTCGCCCCGATAGCGGCGCGCATCGTCGGCGGTGGTGTGGTCTGACAGGCGATAGGTCACCAGCTCCAGCACCGTGCCGCCGTCACCGCTGCGAGCGCGCTCCAGCGCGCGGCGCACCGCCTCGTAGACGGCGATGACGTCGTTGCCATCGACCTGCAGGCTGTACAGGCCGCCGGCCAGGCCCTTCTGCGCCAGCGTCTGGGCGCCCGTCTGGGCCGAGCGCGGCACCGAGATCGCCCACTGGTTGTTGACGATGCACAGCACGAAGGGCAGGGCGTAGGCGCCCGCGGAGTTGATCGCTGCATAGGTGTCGGACTTCGAGCTGCCGCCGTCACCCACGCACGCCACCGCCACCCGGGGTTCGCCGCGCAGTTTGAAGGCCAGCGCCGCACCCGCGGCGTGCAGGCACTGGGTGCCGATCGGCACGCACCAGGGGTAGTCGTGCTTCGGCCCGGCGAAATCGTTGCCACGCTCGTCACCGCCCCAGTACATCAGCACTTCGCGCGGGCGCACGCCGCGCATGAACTGCGCGCCGTACTCGCGATAGGAGGGCGCGAACACGTCTTCCGGGCGCATCGCGGCGCCGATGCCGACATGCGCGGACTCGTGTCCCAAGCAGCTCGCATAGGTGCCGAGCTTGCCGGTGCGCTGCAGGGCCACCGCCTTGGCGTCAAAACTGCGCACGCGCAGCATCTGCTTGAACAGCTCCAGCACCGGGCGGCCGTCGCCGACGAAGTCCGGGAGGGCCGCAACTTCCCGGCCCTCTGGGTCCAGGAACTGCAGGTATTCGATCGAAAACTGCGCGACGGTGCTCATGCGCGAGGGGCGTCCATGCGGCCGACAGGAAGTTGCACAGGAAACGGTTTTGCTGCGCTGCAGGCAAGGTGCACTGCCGCAAAACGCTGCGGAATGGTCGCTTCACGCAAGGTCCACGCGTTGTCTTCGCGACTTCGCGCAACAAGCTGCGAGTGCGGTCGCCGTGTCGGCTGCGGTATCGTTGCCCGCTTCGGCGACGCCAGGGCAGGCATCGCTGTGGCCGGAGAGGGCCGATGCAATGAACGCAGACA
>JBIJCA010000457.1:0-2527 GCA_044344935.1 Aquimonas sp.
CATCAACGCGGCAACTCTGGGGGTTTGGATCGCGGCAACCATAGGGTGGGTCTCGACCCACCGTGGCGTCAACGATCGGGGTTCAGATCGCGGCAGCCATAGGGTGGGTCTTGACCCACCGCAGCGGCAACGTCCGGGGTTCGGATCGCGGCAGCCATAGGGTGGGTCTTGAACCACCGCAGCGGCAACATCCGGGGTTCGGATCGCGGCGGCCATAGGGCGGGTCTTGACCCACCGTGGCGGCAACGCTTCGGCGACCATCGGCAGCCGAAGCGCTCCCGCGCTCCGCAAGGGAAGTGGGGCTCAAGCGGCGGGCGAGTTTCCCCACCCGTTCAGCCCTGCTTGCGCTCCGCAATCCACGCATCCACGCGCCGGTTCAACAGCGTGATCGGCATCGAGCCCGACTGCAGCACCACGTCGTGGAAGCCCTTCAGGTCGAAGCGTTCGCCCAACTCCGTGCGTGCACGCTCGCGGGCGTCCAGCATCGCGTTCATGCCGACCTTGTAGCTGAGCGCCTGGCCGGGCATCACCAGGTAGCGCTCGATCTCGGCGACCACGTCGGTCTCGGGCATGCCGGTCATCTGCAGCATGTAGTCGATGGCCTGCTCGCGGGTCCAACGCTTGTGGTGCAGGCCGGTGTCCACCACCAGGCGCACGGCGCGGAACATTTCAGCCTGCAGGCGGCCGAGATTGTCCAGCGGCTTGTTCTGGAAGCCCATTTCCCAGGCCAGCCGCTCGGTGTACAGCGCCCAGCCTTCCGCATACGCGGTGAAGGGCAGCAGCTTGCGGAAGGTCGGCACACCCTTCAACTCCTGCTGGATCGCGATCTGGAAGTGGTGGCCCGGAATCGCCTCGTGGTAGGCCAGCGTGCGCATGCCGAAGCGCGCGACCTCCGCCGTATTGCGCAGGTTGATGTAGAAGATGCCCGGCCGCGAGCCATCGAAGGCCGGCGCGTTGTAGTAGGCGCCCGGCGCTGTCTTCTCGCGGAACTCGGGCACGCGCTCGACCTTGACGCCTGCCGCCGGCCGCAGGTTGAAGGCGCTGCCGATGCCTTGGTCGATCTCGTCGATGATGGTCTGGAAGTCGTCGATGATCTGCTGGCGACCTTCGTCGGTGTTGGGATAGAGCTGGTCCGGCCGCTGCGCGATCTGCTGCACGCGCTCGCCGATGCTGCCCTCGACCAGGCCTTCGCCCTGCAGGATCGCGTCCATCTCGGCGCCGATCCGCTCGACCTCGCGCAGGCCCAGCGCATGCACCTCGTCCGGCGTCATCTCGGTGGTGGTCTGCGAGCGCACGGCCCAGGCGTAGTAGGCCTCACCGTCCGGCAGCGCCCACACGCCGTGGTTGGCTTGCACCTTTGGCAGCAGCGATTCGTAGTAGTCGATCATTCGCCCGTACACCGGCTGCACGTGTTCCACGATCGATGCGCTCGTGCGGGCCAGCAGCGCCGCGCGCTCATCGGCAGACAGGCCTTCCAACTTGCCCAGCTTCTCGTCGAAGCTGGTGTAGAGGATGTTCTGCTCCGGCGCGGCATCGCGGAAACCGCGCATCTCGGCCAGCACCTTCTCGACCACGAAGCGCGGCGGCAGGATGCCGAGCGATTCGCGGTGGCGCACGCCCTCAAGCACCTGGTCGAGCTTGCGCGGCACCGCCCCCAGGCGCGCAAGGTAGTTCTCGGCATCGCCGGTCGAGGCGACGGCGTGCTGGGTCGCGAGAAACGTCGGCAAGCCGCTCTGGATTCCGAACAGCTGGTTCAAGGGATAGTTGTGGAAGGCGAAACGCTCGCCTTCGACCTGCACCGCGAGAAACGTCTCCAGCAGGTCGTAGGAGTGCTGCCCCTCGACATCCAGTGCGCTGCGGTCGTAGCTGCGCAGGGTGGCGAGGTCCTCACGCACCTTGGCCTTCAGCGCTTCCTCGCTGGCCAGGGAAGCATCGTCGAGATCGTCGCTGAACCAGTCCAGCCAGCTCGGCAGCATGCGCAGCGAGGACAGCAGCTCCGGGCTGTTGAAGGCGAACTCGGCGAACACGCGCTCGTAGAACCACTCGATCTTCAGCGGCTTGAACCAGATTGTGTGCGCCAGCAGGCCACCGCCCGCCAGCATCAGCACCAGGAACCCGCGCAGCCCCCACCTCAGCAGCTTCTTCATCGTCTCTCCCCCGCGGGCTCCATGCCCGCCAAGCCGCGCACTGTACGGCCGCCGCGGGCTGAATGCCTCTGCGCCGGAAGTCACCGTGGGCCGTGCGCGCCCGCATAATGCGGCGATGAACTACAAACACAGCTTCCACGCCGGCAACTTCGCCGATGTCCTCAAACACGCCACCCTGCTGGGCCTGATCGAGGCCCTGCAGCGCAAGGACAGCGGCTTCCTGCTGCTGGACACCCACGGTGGCCGCGGCGGCTACCTGCTGGATTCAGGCGACGCCAAGAAGACCGCTGAAGCCGAGGGCGGCATCCTCAAGCTCGTCGATCGCCGCCCCATCGAGCAGCAGCCCAAGCGCCGCGCCAGCCCGCCGCCGCCGGTGGCCG
>JBIJCA010000170.1:0-9808 GCA_044344935.1 Aquimonas sp.
CGAGGACGAACAGCGCATCAGCAGCCTGCAGGCCCGCCTGGGCACCGCGGACGCCGACCTTGCGGCGGAGCTGCGGGCCGAGCTGGACCCGCTCCGCCGCTCCGTGCAGCGCACCCGCGAGCGCCTGCGCGGCGAGTTGGAAAGCCGAAGTGAACAGGAGGTCCAGCGCGCCTGGCCGATCCTCAACGATGCCATCGCCAGTTACGCCCGCGAGAACGGCCTCGATCTGGTGGTGTCCAGCGGAGCGCTCTACGTGTCCGGGCGGATCGACATCACCGATCGCGTGCTCGACCTGCTGGAGCGCGAACGCAGCGAGGAAGGCGGACAGTGAACAGCGGTGCCGCCTGGACGCTTGGAGAGCTGGCCAAGCGCTTCGCGCTGGAGCTGCGCGGCCCGTCCGCGACGCCCATCAGCGGCGTTGCGACGTTGGCGAAGGCCGGTGCAGGCCAATTGGGCTTCCTCGCCAACACGGCCTACCGGCGGGAGCTCGCGGCGACGCGCGCCGAAGCCGTGGTACTGCGGGCCGAGCACGCCGATGCGGCCCCGGGCGCAGTGTTGATCGCGTCTGATCCCTATGTCGCCTTCGCCGAAATCGCCGCCCTTTTCGAGCCGGTCGCCGAGAGTGGTGCCGGCGTGCATCCCAGCGCGGTGATCGACCCGCAGGCCGAGATCGATCCCAGCGCCAGCATCGGGCCGCTCTGCAGCGTCGGCGCGCGCACCCGGATCGACGCTGGCGCCGTGCTGGGCCCGGGTTGCGTGATCGGCGAGTCCTGCGTGGTCGGCCCGGGCTGCGTTCTGGTCGCGCGGGTGACCCTGGTGACGCGGGTTCGCCTGGGCCAGCGCGTCCGTATTCATCCCGGCGCGGTGCTGGGTGCCGATGGCTTCGGGCTGGCCATGAAGTCCGGCCACTGGATCAAGGTGCCGCAGTTGGGCGGCGTGGAGGTGGGCGACGACTGCGAGATCGGCGCCAACACCTGCATCGACCGTGGCGCCCTGGAAGACACGCGGCTCGGAGTGGACGTGCGCATCGACAACCTCGTCCAGGTGGGTCACAACGTGCAGATCGGGGATCACACCGCCGTCGCCGGCAGCGCCGCCATCGCCGGTTCAGCGAAGATCGGCCGCTACTGCCTGATTGGCGGCGGCGTCGGTGTCGTTGGACACCTGGACATCTGCGACAAGGTGACCCTGACCGCGCGCTCGCTGGTGACGCATTCCATCCAGCAGCCCGGCCAGTACTCTTCAGGCGTGCCGCTGCAGGAAAGCCGGCAGTGGCGCCGCAATGCCGCCCGATTCCGCCAGCTCGACCAGCTGGCCAGACGCGTTCTGCGCGAGTCGAAAGCCCTGACCGAACCCGCTGAAGACAACAACAACGACAAGGACCCGACGCGCTCATGAGCGAGCCTTACCTGCCCGAACTGCCGGTCGACGTGACCCGGATCATGGGTATCCTGCCGCACCGCTATCCGTTCCTGCTGGTGGATCGCGTCATCGAGCTGGAGCCCCGCCAGCGGATTCGTGCGATCAAGAGCGTCAGCATCAACGAACCCTTTTTCCAGGGCCACTTCCCGGGCCACCCGGTGATGCCGGGCGTGCTGGTGATCGAGGCGCTGGCACAGGCGTCGGGCCTGTTGACGCAGCTGTCGCAGCCGCCAAAGCCCAAGGGCGAAGAACCGATCTTCTATCTGGTCAAGGTCGACAAGGCACGCTTCGCCCGCACGGTGGTGCCGGGCGACCAGCTGGTGCTGGAGTCGGTGCAGAAGCGCATGCGCTTGGGCATGGGCCAGTACGAATGCGTGGCCACGGTCGACGGCCGCGAAGTGGCCTGCTGCGAGATTCTGTGCGCGGAGAGCGCGTCATGAGCGTGCATCCGAGCGCCGTCATCCACCCGGGGGCGAAGCTCGGCGAGGGAGTCGAGATCGGCCCCTTCTGCGTGATCGGCGACGCGGTGGACATCGGCGACGGCACTCGCGTCGATTCACACGTGGTCATCCATGGGCCGACCCGCATCGGTCGCGGCAACCGCATCCACAGCTTCGCCGCGATCGGCGGCGACCCGCAGGACAAGAAGTTCCACGGCGAGCACTGCGAGCTGGTGATCGGCGACCGCAACACCATCCGCGAGTTCGTCACCATCAACCGTGGCACCGCCGACGATGGCGGCATCACCTCGATCGGCGACGACAACTGGATCATGGCCTACGTGCACATCGCGCACGACTGCCGCATCGGCAACCAGAACACCTTCGCCAACGCGGCTTCGATGGCCGGGCACGTGCACATCGGCAACCAGGTCATCCTCGGTGGCTTCAGCCTGATCCACCAGTTCTGCAAGGTCGGCGACCATGCGTTCACCGCCATGGGCGCTTCGGTCAACCGTGATGTGCCGCCATATGTGATGGTCGCAGGCGAGTACGCGCAGCCGCGCGGCATCAACGCCGAGGGCCTGAAGCGCCGTGGTTTCAGCGCCGAGCGCATCGCTGCGATCAAGCGCAGCTACCGCGCGCTGTACATGGCCGGGCTGCCGCTGGCGGAGGCGCGGGCAAAGATCGCGGACGAAGCCGCGGGCTCCGACGACCTCAAGCTGCTGCTCGACTTTATCGACGGCAGCACCCGCAGCCTGATCCGCTGATGCGCCGGGAGCGGTCGCAGCCGCTCATCGCGCTCGTGGCCGGGGAGGCTTCGGGCGACCTGCTCGGCGCTGACCTCATCCGCGCGCTGCGTCTTCGCTATCCCGAAGCGAGTTTTGTCGGGATCGGCGGCCCACAGATGCGCAGTGAGGGCTTCGAAGCCTGGTGGGACTGCAGCGAACTCGCAGTCATGGGCTTGGCCGAAGTGCTTCGGCATCTGCCGCGACTGCTGAAGCTGCGCCGGCAGCTGCGCGCGCGCCTGCTTGAACAGAAGCCTGACGTGTTCGTCGGCATCGACGCGCCTGATTTCAACCTCGGCCTGGAACGTCGACTGAAGGACGCCGGCCTGCGTACGGTCCACTACGTCAGCCCCTCGGTGTGGGCGTGGCGACGTGAGCGTGCGGCAAAGATCGGCCGCTCGGCCGACCGCGTGCTGTGCCTGTTTCCGATGGAGCCACCGATCTACGCCGAGTACGGCGTGGACGCGCGCTTCATCGGCCATCCGCTGGCCGAGGCCTACCCACTACCGAACGAACGCGCCGCCGCGCGCATCGAACTAGGCATCGACGCCGATGCACAGGTACTGGCCCTGCTGCCCGGCAGCCGGCTGGGCGAGATCGGACGCGTCGGCGCCGACTTCATCGCCACCGCCGCGCGCCTGCAGCGGGCTCGTCCGCAGCTGCAGATCATCGCGCCAATGGCGAATGGCGCCTGCCGTTCTGCCTTCGAAGCGCAGCTGCAGGCATCCCCGCAGGCGCCGCGGGTGCGTCTGCTCGATGCGCAGTCCGCACTCGCGCTGCGTGCTGCCGACGCCGTGCTGCTGGCGTCCGGAACCGCCGCGCTGGAGGCGCTGCTCGCCGGCACGCCGATGGTGGTGGGCTACCGGATCAGCGCGCTGACGCACTGGATCGTCAACACGCTCGGCCTGCTCAAGGTGAGCCAATACAGCCTGCCGAACGCGCTGGCCGGGCACCGGCTGGTGCCGGAATGCATGCAGGATGACTGTCGGCCGGAGCAGCTGGAAGCCGCGCTCGCGCCCCTGCTGGACTCGCCAGAAGCGGCGCGGACGCAGACCCGCGAGTTCGCGCGCATCCACGCCGAGCTGCGGCGCGGGGCCAGCACCAGTGCGGCGAACGCCGTGGCCGAGCTGCTCGATGCGCAGTGAACACGGCGCCACCGAGCCTCCCTGCAGCGCGCGCACGCCGGGCATCGTCGGCGTCGACGAAGCCGGCCGTGGCCCGCTGGCAGGTCCACTGGTGGTCGCGGCGGTGATGCTGGATCCCGCGCGCCCGATCGACGGGCTCGGCGATTCCAAGCAGCTCAGCGAGAAGCGCCGCGAAGCCCTTTTCCCATTGATTCAGGCGCATGCGCTGGCCTGGCGCATCGAGTTCATCGAGCCCGCCGAGATCGATCGCCTGAACATCTATCGCGCCACGCTCGAGGGCATGCGACGCGCCGTCTGCGCACTTGCCGGGACGCCGAACCTGGCCCGCATTGACGGCAATGTGGTGCCTCCTGGCCTGCCCTGCCCCGCCGAAGCCTGGGTCAAGGGCGATGCCCGCGACCCGGCGATCGGAGCGGCCTCGATCCTCGCCAAGGTCAGCCGCGACCGCGCCCTGCTGGCACTCGACGAGGCCTACCCCGGGTATGGCTTCGCCGCGCACAAGGGGTATCCAGTGAAGCTGCATTTCGAGGCGCTGCAGCGGCTCGGACCCTGCCCCGCGCATCGACTGAGTTTCCGGCCCGTGCGGGAGGCTCTCGGGCGACCGCGACAGACGGAACTGCTGGCGTGAGCCTCCCCTGAGGCCACGCATGGTCAATCCGCCGCCGCCCGGGTAGGATCGCGGCCAGCCCAGGGCCGCAGTGCGGCCCGTCCCCGGACACGGAATGAAGCTGCAGACTCTTGCCACGCGCGTCCAGATGCTGCGGCATGTGTTGACTGGCATCTGCTTGCTGGCGTCCTGTGCGGCCCTCGCCAATGCGCCGAGCGCAGCTTCCACTGCTGCCGCCGCCAGCTACTGGACAGGCTTCGCCACTGCCACCGTGATCGCGCTGGCTGCGCTGTGGGTGCAGCATCGCAGACATCGCCGGGCGCTCAAGCACGTGCTCGCTCAACGTCAGGAAGAGCTGGACAACGTGGTCGCCCGACGCACTGCCGATCTGGTCACCGCCAACCGCACCCTGCGCGATCTGGCCGACACCGATGCGCTGACCGGGATCTCCAATCGACGGCATTTCGATCGTCTGCTGCGCGAGGGTTTCGAGCGCGCCCTGCTGACCGGGCGACGCCTCTCGGTGCTGCTGATCGATGTGGACCATTTCAAGCAGGTCAATGACAACGAGGGCCATCTCGCCGGCGATCGGATCCTGCGCGAGCTCGGTCAGCTGCTTCAGAATGCGGTCCGCAGCGATACCGTTGTCGCCCGCTATGGCGGCGAAGAGTTCGCTGTGATCTCGCCCAGCGGCCTGCGCGAGGCGGTCGGGCTGGCAGAACGACTTCGTCGTGCGGTAGAGCAATCGCTGGCGATCCGCATCAGCATCGGCGTGGCCAGTTTCGAGACTTCGCTCGACCAGGATGAACCCGCGCTGCTGGCGCGCGCCGATCGCGCCCTGTACGCGGCCAAGGCCGGCGGGCGAAATCGCGTGCAGTCTGACCCTGCTGGCGCACCGAAGATACCTGCGTCTCGGCAGGGCGAGGCGATCACCACGGGCTGAAGACCTGCGGGCGCGGCCTCAGCCGGCGATCACCACACTCTGCACCCTGACCAGACCGCTGCGTTCGGCGGCTTCGAAGTCGATCTCGGGCGCTCGCAGCGCGTCCACATCGGCACTGCAATCCACCACGCCCACTGCACGGTTGCGACCGCGGCTCTTCGCCGCGTACAGCGCAAGATCCGCAAGCCGCAAACGTTCCTCCCAATGCAGGCCCTGTCCGCTGCCGGGCAACGCATCCATGCACAGCCCCAGGGAAGCGGTAGTTCGCAGACTGCCGTTCGACAGCTCAATGGCTTCGCCGGCGATACGCTCCAGGATCCGCCGCGCCAATATCAGAGCCTGCTCGGCGCCCATCGCCGAGACGTGCACGAGGAATTCCTCGCCCCCCCAGCGCACGACAAGATCGTCCCGGCGAAGACAGGCCTGGATGCGACGCGCGACTTCGATCAGAACCACATCACCCGAGGCATGGCCGTAGCGGTCATTGATCTGCTTGAAGCGATCGATATCGAGCAGTAGCAGCGCCCCGACCGGCGAAGGCGGATTGGCCAGGGCGCGCATCCTCGCCTCGAAGGCACGACGGTTGCCCAGCCCGGTCAGTGGATCCTGCTCCGACTCGCGGCGAAGGCGTTCGCGTCGCTCGCTGAGCAGACGCTCGCGTCCGCGCAGTCGGCTGTAGACCAGAGCCCCCAGCAGCAACAGCACACCGAGAAGGGCGAACAGCAACAGCCAGATCCTCAGCGTCAGGTCCTGACTGGCGAGCTCATCATTGCGGGTAGCGATCTGATCCTGCAGCAAAGACAGATCGCGCTGGCGCACCTCTGCATCGAAACTGGCCTGGATCTCCCGCAACGCCGCCTCGAGATTCTCACGGCTGATATCTGCAGCCAGGGCACGCTCGCGGCGATACAGCTCAAGTGCGCCGCGGGCATCGCCCGCGGCAGCCAGTGCCTCGCCGAACTCGCGAAGCATCTCCACGCGCTGGCCGCTGGCGCCGTTCTCTCCCAGCAGGGCTTCCGCCAGCTGCATGTCGCGCTTGCCTTCCTCGATCTGGCCCAAACCGATACGCGCCAAGCCCGCGTTGTTGCGCAGAGCGTGCAGCACACGCGTGTCGCCCAGACGCTCCGCCAGGGGCAGTGCTTCTTCCACTGTTCGCAGGGCCTGTCTGGGCTGGCGCAGACGCAGCTGGGCGTCGGCAAGGTTGTTGAGCAGGGTCACCTGGGGCTGCTGCAGCCCGGCGCTTCGGGCCAGCGAAAGTGCGCTGCGCGTGCGCGCGAGGGCGACACGCGCGTCACCCGCCAAACGGGCAACGGCCGCTTCGTTGATCAGGATGCGGATACGCAGTCCGGGGTCGCCGGTGCGCTCGGCGCTGCGGGCGGCCTGCGCCAGCAGCGCAGAGACAGCCTCCTGCGGGTCGCCTGAAAGCGCCGCAACATAGGCCAGCAGCGACCATGACTGCGCCGAGCGATAGGCGTCACCCGCCGCCCGGGCCAGCGCCAACCGGCCCTCGGCGCTAGTGCGCGCCTGAGCCAGCACGCCACCGGTCATGGCCTGACGTTCGAGGATCCGCTCGGCCTGCCAGACAGCGCGATAGTCGCAGTCCGGAAACGCGCTCAGACTCGCGGGCGGTGTCCCGGATCCTTCGGGCCCATCGACCGCAGTCTCGGTCTCGCTGCGCAGCGCCCCGGCAAGCGGACAGCTTGATTGGTAGATCAGCAGCGCTTCCCGCGCGCGCTCTGACGATTCGCCGGACAGGTTGCTCAGCTCGGCGAGCTGCGCCTGCATCAGGGCGAGATCCGCGGCGGCCGGCGACAGCGCACGTTCGGGCGGGGGGCTGGCCGCCAGCGCAGAGGACAGCGCCTCGGCCTCACGCGCTTCCACATGCACCTGAAGACGCCCGCGACGCAGCAGTCGATGGAGATCGGTGGCGCCGTCGGATTCAGTCGCTCCGAACCACTGCACCGCCAGAGCGTCGAGCGCGCGCCGCGCCGCATCGGGGTCCTCGGCGGCAAGCCGCACCGCGGTATCGATGCGCGCGGCCGGAAGTTCCGGCTCGCCGCTGTTGAGGCCGATCGCTTGCGCTGCAAGCGGAATCGCCGCCCGCAACTCCGGTTCTTGGCGCGTGGCGTCGCTCGCGCCATCCCCCCGTGCGTGAATCGAGGGCAGCATCAGCAGCACGCACAGGCACATCGAGACCACCGAGGGCGCCGCGAAGCGGATCGGCATGCCGGTTCCGGCGTCGCGCTTCATGGCGCGTCTCCTTCGGGCTTGACGACTTCCAGACCCAGACGCCCGAGCGCCTCGGCGTGTTCGATGTCGGCAATCACCGTGTCGAGATTGGCCGCCGCGGTTTCGCGGATCCAGGTGATGCCGCAGGCGCAGTTGCGGCCGCGCAGCTTGGCGAGGTAGAGGCCTGCATCCACCAGTCTGAGCGCGTTCTCGAAGGACAGGGACAGCTCCGCCGCCGGGATCGGCACCGCCGCGAAGCCGATCGACGCGCTGACCGGGATGCGCACACCGTCCAGAATGACTGGCCGCGAAAGCTCGACCAGCAGTCGCCGGGCCAGCTGGATCGCATCGTCTGGAGCCAGCCAGTCGAGTGCGAGCAGGAACTCCTCGCCACCCCAGCGCGCCGCCAGATCATTGCCGCGACAGACCGAGCGCAGCCGGCGCGCCGTTTCCAGAAGAAGGGCGTCGCCGATCGCATGGCCATGGCGGTCGTTGACCGCCTTGAAGTGGTCAAGGTCGATCAGCATCAAGGTGCCCTTGAAGGCGCTCTCGCCGTGCGCATGCCGGACCACCGCCTGCACATGGCGACGGTTGGCGAGACCGGTCAGCGGGTCACGCTCACTCTGCAGGCGCAGCTGTGCGTTGACGCCCGCCAGATGCCGATTGCTGGCACGCAGGCGCTTCAGCCCGATCACAACCAGAACGAGGGCCAACACGAGGAGGGCGGAAAGCAGGCGCCACACCCACTGCTGCAGGCGGTTGCGCTGCACCTGCGCGGCCTGGCGGGCGCTCTCCGCCTCCAGCTGTTCGATGACTTTCTCGCGCCGCTTGGCTTCGACCTTCTCCTGCAACGCCAGCACCGCACGCTGCTGATCCTCCCGGAATATCTCGTCCTGCAGGCGGCGGGCGGTGTGCAGGGCTTGCACCGCGCCCGCGAAATCGCCGGCCCGCTCCAGAGCGAGTCCCAGTTCCGCGTGGGTCAGCGCCATGTCGTTGCGGAGACCCTCCAACTGGTCGTATTCAAGACTGCGCAGGACCAGCGCCTTGCCTTCCTCGACCCGGCCCAGCCCGATCTTCGACAGGCCGAGATTGGCCAGCGCCAGTGAACGGCCACGCATGTCCTCGGCCTCGTCGGCCACATCCAGGGCTTCCTGGGAAATCTGCTCAGCCGCGTCGTACTCAGAGCGAACCAGGTGATAGTGGGCGACGTTCCCGAGCAGCAGCGACAGGCTGACGCCATTGCCGGCGCGCCGCGCATGCAGGATGGCCGACTGCATGGAGGTGCGCAGACCCTCGGCATCGCCGCCCGACTCAAGCGCCACGCCCAGGTTGGTGTACGCGTCGCTGAGCAGGATGTCGTCGCCCAGCTCGTAGGCGAAGGCCAGCGATTCCCGCGCCATCGCGATCGCGCGTTCGTGCTGCCCCAGCTGCGAGAGGACATTGCTCTGCGAGGACAGCACGATCGATCGCCAGCCGGGTCGCCCCAGTTCCTCAGCCAGATCCGCAGCGGTCTGATACGCCTGGGCGGCTTCGCCGAACTCGGCAACCGAAGACAGCGCACCGCCGAGGTGGTACCAGAAGCGCAGGCGTTCGCGGACGTTGAACTCCGCATCCACCCGTGGCGCCAGTTCGCGCAGGGGCTCCAGCACGCTGGCCAGTCCGTCGCGATTGGACTGCTGGCGCAGTCGGATCGTGCGCGCGGCAAGGTCACTGCCGTCGCTCCACTGGCGCTGACGCAGTTCAAGCTCTTCGGCGACGGCCTCGGCGGCTGAATCCATGTCGGCATGGACATACAGCCGTCCGACCATCGCCAGCAGCTCGCGGCGCACGGACGAGCGCTCGGGCAGGCCATCCAGCAGCGCACGCAGCTTTTCCGCTGCCTCCACGGGCCTTGACCAGTCGCGGTCCTCGATGACCAGCGCCCGCTCGATGGCGTCCGCTTCCTCTGGGCCCAGAAGCTGCGGGGGCGTGGTCTGGGCAGCCGACACGGCGCCCTGCAGCGCGAGCAGCAGGAACAACAGGAACTGCAGCGTCGGAGATTCGCGTGCGTCCAGAGCAAGCTGCCCCAAGATTCTGTGAAAGGGTCGAAGCAAGCCCCGTGCCGCGGCCACAGCGGCGGAGGGCACACCTGCGGCGAGAGTCGTGCGGATGCGTGCGCCCGGCGACCGAGCGCCGCGATTCTGCCGGATCCGATCCGAACAAATCCGCCCCCGGCGTCAGGTGCGCGGCAGGTA
>JBIJCA010000384.1:0-3500 GCA_044344935.1 Aquimonas sp.
CCTTCAATGGTGCGGGTTGTCTGGGTGTTGTCACTCATGTCGATCGCCTTACGCGTTGGAGCCCAACAGCATCTTCACCTGCGCGATCTCGCGGCGCACGTTCTTGAGCTGGTGGCTCTGGGTCAACTGGCCGCTACCCTTCTGCATGCGAAGGTTGAACTGCTCGCGGCGCAGGTCGAGGAGGTGGGCCTTAAGCTCAACGGCCGACTTCTGGCGGAGTTCCTTGATGTCCATCAACGCACCGTCCGGGTTACGAAAGTGGTCTGAACCGAAAGCTTGGCAGCAGCCAAGCGAAACGCTTCACGCGCGGATTCTTCCGGCACACCCTCGATTTCGTACAGGACGCGCCCTGGCTGGATCAGAGCCACCCAGTACTCGACGTTGCCCTTACCGCTACCCATTCGCACCTCAATCGGCTTCTGGGTGATCGGCTTGTCGGGGAAAACGCGGATCCATAACTTTCCACCGCGCTTAACATAGCGGCTGATGGTGCGGCGCGCGGACTCGATCTGACGCGCGGTCAATTGACCGTAGGTCGTCGCCTTCAGGCCGTAGTCACCAAAACTGACTTGAGCGCCATTCCAGGAGAGGCCGGTGTTCCGACCCTTGTGCACCTTGCGGTACTTTGTTCTTTTGGGCTGCAACATGACAGAGGTTCCTTACTTGGCCTGACGAGGCGCGCGCTCTGAGCGCTGCTCTTCGGCCTTCTCCTGGCCCACCTGCGAGTAATCGAAGATCTCGCCCTTGTAGATCCAGGTCTTGATACCGATTACGCCGTAGGTGGTGTGCGCTTCAGCAAAGCCATAGTCGACATCGGCCCGAAGGGTATGCAGGGGCACCCGACCCTCGCGATACCACTCAGAGCGGGCGATCTCCGCGCCGTTCAAACGACCAGCAACGTTGACCTTGATGCCCAGTGCGCCGAGACGCATCGCATTGCCGACCGCACGCTTCATCGCACGGCGAAACATGATGCGGCGCTCCAACTGCTGTGCTATCGACTCAGCCACGAGCTGCGCGTCTAGCTCCGGCTTGCGAACCTCCGCCACATTGATGTGCACGGGCACACCCATGATTGCACTGACGTCGCGACGCAGCTTCTCGATGTCCTCGCCCTTCTTGCCGATCACCACGCCCGGGCGGGCGGTGTGGATCGTCACGCGGGCGGTCTTGGCGGGACGCTCGATCTGAATCCGGGATACACCGGCAGCGGCAAGCCGCTTACGCAGCATCTCGCGAACCCTGAGGTCTCCCGCCAGATAACCAGCAAAATCGCGCTTGTTGGCGTACCACTTGGAATTCCAATCCTTGGAGATACCAAGGCGAATTCCGATAGGATGAACTTTGTGACCCATCGTGCGTCCCCGATTACTGGCCGGTGCCCACGACCACAGTGATGTGGCTGGTGCGTTTCAGGATTCGAGCTCCGCGGCCCTTGGCGCGGGCGTGGAAGCGCTTCATGGTCGGGCCCTCATCGACAAAGATGCGAGCGACCGTGAGCTCGTCGACGTCAGCGCCATCGTTATTCTCAGCGTTTGCAACAGCCGAGAGCAGGATCTTGCGGACGATTTGGGCGGCCTTCTTCTCGCTGAACCTCAGCAAGTTCTCAGCTCGGCCGACGGGGAGGCCACGGACCTGGTCGGCGACCAGACGGACCTTCTGGGCGGAGATGCGTGCGCCGCGGAGGATGGCTTTGGTTTCCATTGCAATCTCTCCTTAGCGCCCGGATTTCTTGTCGCCACCATGACCCTTGAAGGTCCGGGTGACGGCGAATTCGCCCAGCTTGTGGCCGACCATGTTCTCGTTGATCAACACGGGGACGTGCTGGCGACCGTTGTGGATCGCGATGGTCAGGCCGATCATCTCCGGCAGCACCATCGAGCGACGGGACCAGGTCTTGATCGGGCGCTTGTTATTCGTGGCCGCAGCGGTCTCCACCTTCTTGGCGAGGTGAAGATCGATGAACGGGCCTTTCTTGAGTGAACGTGCCATGACCTATTCCTATTACTTCCGGCGCCGCACGATGAACTGCTCGGTGCGCTTGTTGTTGCGGGTCTTGTAGCCCTTGGTCGGCACACCCCACGGGGTGACCGGGTGGCGGCCACCCGAAGTGCGGCCTTCACCACCGCCGTGCGGATGGTCGACCGGGTTCATCACGACGCCACGAACGGTCGGGCGGACACCCATCCAGCGCTTAGCACCGGCCTTGCCGATCTTGGTGAGGTTGTGCTCACTGTTGCCGACTTCACCGATGGTGGCGCGACAGGCGAAGGGTTGCGTACCCCTGCTCGCGAGCGATCAGCTGAGCGGATGCACCGGCACTGCGAGCGATCTGCGCCTTCTTGCCGGGCTTCATCTCGATGCAGTGCACGGTGGTACCAATCGGGATATTGCGCAGCGGAAGGGTATTGCCAACCTTGATCGGGGCGTCACGCCCGGACATCAGCTGGTCGCCCACTTGGATGCCTTTCGGCGCGATGATGTAGCGGCGCTCACCGTCCGCGTAGCACAGCAGTGCAATGTGCGCGGTGCGGTTGGGGTCATACTCGATTCGCTCGACCTTGGACGCGATGCCTTCCTTGTCGCGCTTGAAGTCGACGATGCGGTAGTGCTGCTTGTGGCCGCCACCAATGTGACGGGTGGTGATACGGCCTGCATTGTTGCGGCCACCAGTGCGCGACTGCGCCTCGACCAGCGGTGCATGCGGAGCACCCTTGTAGAGATGATCGCGGCTGACGCTCACTTTGGAGCGGCGGCCAGGCGATGTCGGCTTGTAGGTAATCACTGCCATGTCTGCTTTCCTCAGGCCCGTGCCATGACGTCGATAGTCTGGCCTTCGGCCAGCTTGACGTAGGCTTTGCGCCAATCACCGCGACGACCCGCGCGGGAACGGAAGGACTTGCTCTTGCCCTTGACGTTGACGACGTTCACCCCTTCGACCTTGACCGAAAAGAGATGTTCGACAGCCGCCTTAACGTCGGCCTTGGTCGCCGTGGCGGCGATCTCGAAGACGTATTGATTGGAGACTTCCTGCAGGCGCGCACCCTTCTCAGAGATCAGGGGCGCACGCAGCACGTTCAGGATGTGTTCGGTGCTCATGCCAGCCACTCCTCGATCTTCTTGACCGCGTCCACGGTCACCACGACATGATCGGCGCCCACGAGTGAGACCGGATCCAGACCCTGAACGTCGCGGACTTCGACGTAGGGGATGTTGCGTGCCGACAGATACAGCGCTTCGGAGCCGTTCTCGGTGACGAGCAGCGGACGCTTGCCCACCTTGAGCTCGGCCAGCTTGGCAACA
This sequence comes from Aquimonas sp., assembly GCA_044344935.1. Classification (GTDB taxonomy): domain Bacteria; phylum Pseudomonadota; class Gammaproteobacteria; order Xanthomonadales; family Xanthomonadaceae; genus Aquimonas. Next base: position 3,304 of record JBIJCA010000384.1, read on the forward strand.
AGAGCCTGGGTCTTCGGCTGCTCCAAGTCGATCGACTCGACCACGAGCAAGCGGCCGTGACGATTCAACTCGGAAAGGATCGAACGCAGCGCGCCGCGATACATCTTGCGATTGACTTTTTGCTCGAAGCTGCGCGGGCGCGCCGCGAAGCTGACACCACCACCGACGAAGATCGGAGCGCGGTAATCGCCATGGCG
>JBIJCA010000367.1:0-3716 GCA_044344935.1 Aquimonas sp.
CCGTTCACTTCGGAGCGCGTCTTCTGCGCTTTAGTGCCCGCGCGGCCAGCGTTGCGATAGGCAACTACGACCTGGTGGACCAAATCCTGACGATAATCGCGACCAAACACCTCATCGGAGACGGCCAGCGTCTTGGGGCTCCCCACGACTGCAAGTTCCATGACTGAGCTCCTTTACGCTTTGGCCGCAGGGCGGACGATGACGTCGCCGCCGGGGGCGCCGGGGATTGAACCGCGAACGGCAATCAAGCCGCGCTCGGCATCAACCTTCATCACGACGAGATTCTGCGAGGTCTGATTGACAGCCCCCATGTGGCCGGACATCTTCTTGCCCGGGAACACTCGACCCGGGGTCTGACGCTGACCGATCGAGCCGGGCGAGCGATGCGACAGCGAGTTGCCGTGAGTGGCGTCGCCCATGGTGAAACCATGGCGCTTGATGGTGCCGGCAAAGCCCTTGCCGCGAGTCACACCCGCCACGTCAACGACTTGACCTTCGGCGAAGATGTCGGCTCGAATCTCGCTACCGACCGCATACTCACCGACCTGATCGACTGCAACCCGAAACTCCCAAAGACCACGGCCGCCTTCAACCTTCGCTTTCGCGAAGTGACCCGCCTCCGGCTTGTTCAGCAGGGCGGCGCGCTTGGCGCCTGCGGTGACCTGAATAGCGGCGTAGCCATCCGACTCAGGAGTCTTCACCTGGACGACGCGATTCGGCGTGGCTTCGATCAGGGTGACCGGCACCGACTCACCCGCTTCGGTGAAGATCCGGCTCATGCCGCATTTGCGGCCTACGATTCCGATGCTCATGGGGAATGCCTCAGTACAGCTTGATCTGAACGTCGACACCGGCCGCGAGCTCGAGCTTCATCAGCGCGTCCACGGTCTTGTCGTTCGGATCGACGATATCGAGCACGCGCTTGTGCGTGCGGGTCTCGTACTGGTCGCGGGCGTCTTTGTCGACGTGCGGCGACACGAGCACGGTGTAGCGTTCGGTCTTCGTGGGCAGCGGGATCGGGCCGCGCACTTGCGCGCCGGTCCGCTTCGCAGTCTCCACGATCTCGCTCGCGGAACGATCGATCAGACGATGATCAAACGCCTTGAGCCGAATCCGAATCTTCTGGTCCGCCATGGGCCTGGTCCTTGGTTTTCGTTAAAGAGCGACGGGGGTGGGAGCGTTTGTCCCACCCCCCGGGTGCTAGCCCGCAATGATATCACTGGACGATCTTGGCAACAACACCGGCGCCAACGGTACGGCCGCCTTCGCGGATCGCGAAACGCAGGCCCTCTTCCATCGCGATCGGGGCGATCAGCGTCACCACCATCTTGATGTTGTCGCCAGGCATGACCATCTCGACGCCTTCCGGAAGCTCGCAGCTACCCGTCACGTCCGTCGTGCGGAAGTAGAACTGCGGGCGGTAGCCCTTGAAGAACGGCGTGTGGCGACCACCCTCGTCCTTCGACAGCACATACACCTCCGCCTCGAACTGCGTATGCGGCTTGATCGTGCCCGGCTTGCAGAGCACCTGACCGCGCTCCACGTCGTCGCGCTTGGTGCCGCGCAGCAGCAGACCGGCATTGTCGCCCGCCTGACCCTGATCCAGCAGCTTGCGGAACATCTCGATGCCGGTGACCGTCGTCTTCACCGTCGGGCGAATGCCCACGATTTCGACTTCCTCGCCCACCTTGATCACGCCGCGCTCGATGCGACCCGTTACCACGGTGCCGCGGCCCGAAATCGAGAACACGTCTTCCACCGGCATCAGGAAGCTCTTGTCCACGTCGCGCTGCGGCTCCGGGATGTACGAATCCAGCGCTTCCACCAGCGCCAGGATCGACGGCACACCAATCTCCGACTGGTCTCCCTCAAGCGCCTTCAGCGCCGAACCCTTCACGATCGGCGTGTCGTCGCCCGGGAAATCGTACTTCGACAGCAGCTCACGCACTTCCAGCTCGACCAGTTCCAGCAGCTCCGCGTCGTCCACCATGTCCGCCTTGTTCAGGTAGACCACGATGTAGGGCACACCGACCTGACGGGCCAGAAGGATGTGCTCGCGGGTCTGCGGCATCGGGCCGTCCGCGGCCGAGCACACCAGAATCGCGCCGTCCATCTGCGCCGCTCCCGTGATCATGTTCTTCACGTAGTCGGCGTGACCGGGGCAGTCAACGTGCGCGTAATGGCGGTTCGGCGATTCATACTCAACGTGCGAGGTCGAGATCGTGATGCCGCGCGCCTTCTCTTCCGGCGCCTTGTCAATCGCGTCGTACGCCTTGAACTCACCACCAAAACGCTCGGCACCCACCTTCGTCAGCGCCGCCGTCAGCGTCGTCTTGCCGTGGTCAACGTGACCGATCGTGCCCACGTTCACGTGCGGCTTGGTGCGCTCGAACTTACCCTTGGCCATGATGCAAACCTCTTTGTTATGTCGTGTATGGAAGCGGCAGGAGCGTCAAGCGCTCACTCAGCCTTTCTTGGTGACCGCGTCGGCGATATTGGCCGGCGCTTCGGCGTAGTGGTCGAATTCCATCGTATAGGTCGCGCGACCTTGGCTCATCGAGCGCAGCGTGGTCGCATAACCGAACATCTCGCCCAGCGGCACCATCGCGTTGATGACCTTGCCCGAAGGGCTGTCGTCGGAACCCTGCAGAATGCCGCGACGACGACTGACGTCACCCATCACGTCACCCAGATAATCCTCGGGGGTCACGATCTCGACCTTCATGACCGGCTCAAGCAGCACAGGACTTGCCTTGGCAAAGGCTTCCTTGAATGCCATCGAGCCCGCAACCTTGAACGCCATTTCGTTGGAGTCAACGTCGTGGTAGCTGCCGTCCACGGCGCGGATCTTGATGTCAACCACCGGGTAACCGGCCAGCGGCCCGGTCGTCATCGCGTCCTGAATACCCTTGTCGGACGCAGTTACGTATTCCTTGGGAACCACGCCACCCACGATCGCGCTCTCGAACACATAACCGGCGCCTCGTTCCTGGGGTTCCATCTCGATAACAATGTGTCCGTACTGACCGCGACCGCCGGACTGACGAACGAATTTGCCTTCCTGCTTGACCGACTTGCGGATGGTTTCGCGGTAGGCGACCTGCGGCTTGCCGGTGTTGGCCTCCACGTTGAACTCGCGCTTCATGCGGTCAACGAGGATCTCCAGGTGCAGCTCACCCATGCCCGAGATAATGGTCTGACCGGACTCTTCGTCGGTGCGCACGCGGAACGACGGATCCTCCTGCGCCAGTCGACCGAGGGCGACACCCATCTTCTCCTGGTCGGCCTTGGTCTTCGGCTCCACAGCCATCGAGATCACTGGCTCCGGAAAGATCATTCGCTCCAGAGTGATGACTTCGTTCAGGTCGCAGAGCGTGTCGCCGGTAGTGACGTCTTTGAGTCCAACCGCGGCGGCGATGTCACCCGCCAGAACTTCCTTGATCTCGTCGCGGTTGTTGGCATGCATCTGCAGGATGCGGCCGATGCGCTCCTTCTTGCTCTTGACCGGGTTGTACACCTGATCGCCCGAGTTGAGCGAACCGGAGTACACGCGGAAGAACGTCAGCGAGCCGACGAAAGGATCAGTCATGATCTTGAACGCGAGGGCCGAGAATGGCTCGGAGTCGCCCGCCTTGCGGAATGCTTCGCTCTCGTTCTCGTCGATGCCCTTGACCGGCGGACGATCTGCAGGCGAAGGGAGATACTGCACGACAGCG
>JBIJCA010000452.1:0-2559 GCA_044344935.1 Aquimonas sp.
GCAAAACGCAGGAATGATCTCGCACTTCAGGGTTCGCTCGCGGATGCCGAAAACGACTTCATCTTCGGACAGCTCACCGCCCTCGAGGTACTTATTCATCAGCTCTTCCGAGGCCTCGGCGGCAGCCTCGACCATGAACGCACGCGCGGACTCCGCCTGCTCCTTCAGGTGCGCAGGCACTTCACCGTAGGTGAACGTAGTGCCGTTCGTGCTCATATCCCACTGGATCGCCTTCATCTTCAGCAGGTCGACCACGCCCTCAAAGGTGTCCTCAGCCCCGATCGCGACCTGCATGGGAACCGGGTAGGCACCTAGGCGCGAGCGCAACTGATCAATGACCTTGCCGAAGTTCGCACCCGTGCGATCCATCTTGTTGACGAACGCGAGGCGCGGGACGTTGTACTTGTTGGCCTGACGCCAGACCGTCTCGGACTGCGGCTGCACGCCACCCACCGCACAGAGCACAAACACCGCACCATCAAGCACGCGCAGGCTGCGCTCGACTTCGATCGTGAAGTCGACGTGACCTGGGGTATCGATGATGTTGAAGCGGTACTCCGGGAGGGACTTGTCCATTCCCTTCCAGAAGGCGGTGGTCGCCGCGGAAGTAATGGTGATGCCGCGTTCCTGCTCCTGCTCCATCCAGTCCATGGTGGCAGCGCCGTCGTGCACCTCACCGATCTTGTGGTTCACACCGGTGTAAAACAGGATGCGCTCGGTGGTGGTGGTCTTGCCGGCATCAATGTGAGCCATGATGCCGAAATTGCGGTAGCGATCGATGGGGGTCTTGCGAGCCACGGGAATTCCTTTCAAATCTTCGAACGGCAAAGCACCTCAGCCCGCGCCAGAAGCGGTGCGGGTCTGCAGCTCTTACCAGCGATAGTGCGAGAAGGCCTTGTTGGCTTCCGCCATGCGGTGGGTCTCTTCGCGCTTCTTCACAGCGCCACCACGGCTCTCGGCCGCATCCAGAATCTCGCCAGCGAGCTTGCGCGGCATCGACGTCTCGCCGCGCTTGCGGGCAGATTCGATGACCCAGCGCATCGCCAGGGCATTGCGACGGGAGGATCGCACCTCGACCGGCACCTGGTAGGTCGCACCACCGACACGGCGGGACTTGACTTCGACCGCCGGAGCGACGTTACCCAGGGCTTTTTCTACGAGCTCAAGCGCGTTGCCGCTCTTCTCGCCGATGACGTCCATGGCGCCGTAGACGATGCTTTCGGCGACAGACTTCTTGCCGCTCTTCATCACCATATTGATGAATCGGGCGACCATTTCGCTACCGTGCTTGGGGTCGGGCAGAACGGAGCGGGTACCGGGCGAACCTTTACGGGACATGATGCGAACCTGATTTGAAAAGATCGGGTGGAGCGCACACCGCGTCGGCGGCGCGCTTGACTGTGATTACTTCTTGGGACGCTTGGCGCCGTACTTGGAGCGACCTTGGCGACGCTTCGCCACGCCCACGGCGTCCAGCGAGCCGCGCACGGTGTGGTAACGAACACCGGGAAGATCCTTGACGCGACCGCCACGGATCAGGACCACAGAGTGCTCCTGGAGGTTGTGGCCTTCGCCGCCGATATAGCTGATGACTTCGAACCCGTTGGTGAGGCGCACTTTCGCGACCTTGCGAAGCGCCGAATTCGGCTTCTTCGGGGTGGTCGTGTAGACACGCGTACAAACGCCGCGCTTCTGCGGGCAGCTTGCTAGCGCGGGTGATGCGCTCTTGTAGGTTTTCGGTTGCCGGGGCTTGCGCACCAGCTGATTGATGGTTGCCATTGCAGAAAGCCTCTAGAAAACGAAGACGAGCCAACGCGGGCCCGCCAAGACCGAGAAGTTTAACGTGTGCGCACAGAGGCCGTCAACGAATGACGACCAATGCACTCGGACTCCCTGTCCGCGAACACGAGGCGCATCCTGCGCCTCCTTTCGTTGGTTCTGGGCCTTTGGCCCGGCCAGTCTCGCCAGATTCCGACGAGCCGGTGATGACCGCCGCTAACGGCGGCCATCGATCTTCATGCGCTCTCGCTGGAGTCGGTCACGCCCTCGACGGTACCGACTGCGGAACTGCGGAGGATATCGAGCTCGGCATCGGTGAGCTCGGCGTCGCGGCGTCGGCGCTTGCTGTGGTAAGCAAGTCCGGTGCCGGCCGGAATCAAGCGGCCAACGATAACATTCTCCTTCAAGCCTCGCAAGGTATCGCGGGTGCCACGAACTGCTGCTTCGGTCAGAACCCGTGTGGTCTCCTGGAAGGAGGCAGCCGAGATGAAGCTCTCTGTCGCGAGCGAAGCTTTGGTGATGCCCAGCAGCACTGGGTCCGTCTTCGCGGGAAGGCCATTGCGGGCGTGAATCCTCTGGTTCTCCTCGATCACGCGGACACGTTCCAGTTGCTCGCCACGCAAGAACTTGCTGTCACCAATATCTGTGACTTCGACCTTGCGCAGCATCTGTCGAATGATCGTCTCGATGTGCTTGTCGTTGATCTTGACACCCTGCAGGCGGTAGACGTCTTGGATTTCCTTGACGAGGTATGCAGCCAACGGCTCAACACCCAGGAGT
>JBIJCA010000173.1:0-9794 GCA_044344935.1 Aquimonas sp.
ACTCGCGCGCGGCCGGTATCGCCTTGTCCGGCGGCAACAGCAAGGGCGTGTCGCCGCGGTGCAGTCGCGCGAGGGCTGCGGCGATCTCGATGGCCGGGATGTTCTGCTCGCTCTCGATGCGCTCGATGACGCTGCGGTACTGGTCAAGCTGCGGATCGGCCAGGGCTTCCTGGATCTGCTGGCGGAAGCGATTCAGGCGCTGCTCGTTGACCGTGTCGACCGAGGGCAGGTTCATCGCCTCGATCGGCTGGCGGGTGGCCTTCTCGATCGTGCGCAGCAGATGACGTTCACGTGGCGCCACGAACAGGATGGCCTCGCCGCTGCGACCGGCACGGCCGGTGCGGCCGATGCGGTGCACGTAGCTTTCGGTGTCATAGGGAATGTCGTAGTTCAGCACATGGCTGATGCGCTCGACGTCGAGGCCGCGGGCGGCGACGTCGGTGGCAACGATGATGTCCAGCTCACCGTCCTTGAGCTTCTGCACCGTGCGCTCGCGCATCGCCTGCGGCACGTCGCCGTTCAGCGCGGCGGCGGAGAAACCCCGCGCTGCGAGCTTTTCGGCCAGCTCCTCGGTGGCCTGCTTGGTGCGGGCGAACACCAGCATCGCCTCGAAGGTTTCGGCTTCGAGAATGCGGGTGAGCGCGTCCAGCTTGTGCATGCCCGAGACCAACCAGAACCGCTGCCTGATGTTTTTCGCGGTGGTGGTCTTGGCCGCGATGGTGACTTCGCGCGGATTGCGGAGATGGGTCTGGGCGATGGCGCGGATGCGCGGCGGCATGGTCGCCGAGAACAGCGCGACCTGGCGGGTTGTGGGGGTCTTCTGAAGGATCGACTCGACGTCGTCGATGAAGCCCATGCGCAGCATTTCGTCGGCTTCGTCCAGCACGACGAAGCGCAGCTTGGAGAGGTCCAGCGAGCCGCGTTCCAGATGATCGATGATGCGGCCCGGCGTGCCGACCACGACATGGGCGCCACGCTTCAGCCCGGTCAACTGCGGAGCGTAGCCCTGGCCGCCATAGATCGGCAGCACGTGGAAGCCGGGCATGTGCGAGGCGTAGCGCTGGAAGGCTTCGGCCACCTGGATGGCGAGCTCGCGGGTTGGCGCCAGCACGATCGCCTGCGGTGCCTTTTGCGTCATGTCGAGGCGCGACAGGATCGGCAGGGCGAATGCGGCGGTCTTGCCGGTGCCGGTCTGGGCCTGTCCCAGCACATCCTGGCCGGACAGCAGGGTCGGAATGGTGGCAGCCTGGATCGGCGACGGGGTTTCGTAGCCGACGGCGGTGATCGCTTCGAGCAGGGCGGGCGACAGACCGAGATCGGCAAAACGGACACCGGCCGCGTTGGCGGCAGTGGTTTCGGAGGACATGTTTTCTTTGCTCCACAAGGGGCTTGGAATCACGCACCTTGCAGGCCGGAGAACAGCGCTCGTACGAGCCACGCAGGTCAGTGCGGGGCAGCACCTGTCCACCTGTCGTATCAGACGATCAGGCCTGCACGCGGCAGGTACAGCGGGGCGCAGTCTAGCAGTCACGCGGCACTCACGATCGATGGCGGTAGGCACACGCGAGGCCTGCGGTTCAGGCTGACCCGGCGCGTCTGCGTGTCGCGCCCGCCGAACGCGGACGGCGAACCTCCTGTTACCCTGCCGCCGCGCGCGGAGCCTCGGGGCCATCGAGCGCGCGACACCAAAACACTCGGGGAACGCCATGCGCTGGGAACGATTCCGCAGAAGCAGCAATGTCAGCGATCGCCGTGGGCAGGGCGCGGGAGGCGGCGGACGCATGCCCGGCGGGGGCAAGGGCCTCGGGCTGACCGGCATCGTCATCGTTTTGCTTCTTGCCTGGGCTACCGGCAAAAACCCGCTGGAGCTGCTGGCTTTGCTGGACGGCGGCGCGCAGGCTCCGTCGCAGAGCGCGTCGACCTCCGCGCGCGCGCCCGATCCGAATGATCCGGCCGTTGCCTTTGTTTAAGCTGTGCTTGGCGATACCGAGGACGCCTGGGCCGAGATCTTCGCCGCCAACAACGCGCGCTACGAGCCGGCCAGGCTGGACGTGTTCGAAGGCGGGGTCACGACCGCCTGCGGCTATGCCTCGTCGGCGGTCGGCCCGTTCTATTGCCCGGGCGATCGCAAGGTCTACATCGACCTGCAGTTCTTCCGCGATCTCGAAACCCGCTTCCGCGCCGCCGGCGATTTCGCCCAGGCCTACGTGATCGCGCACGAGGTCGGCCATCACATCCAGACCTTGACTGGCGTGTCGGCGCGGGTGAATGCGGCGCGCCAGCGCGGCGAAGAGGTCAAGGGCGACGGCGGGCTGCTGGTGCGCCAGGAGCTTCAGGCCGACTGCTATGCGGGCCTTTGGGCGCACTCCGCGCAGCGTCGCTTCGACATGCTGGAGCCCGGCGATCTTGAGGAAGCCCTGAACGCTGCCAGTGCGATCGGCGACGACCGCCTGCAGCAACAGGCGCAGGGCCGAGTGGTGCCGGATGCCTTCAGCCACGGCACCTCGGAGCAGCGCGTGCGCTGGTTCCGGCGTGGCTTCGAGCAGGGCAGCGTCGCTGCCTGCGACACTTTCGCCGCGGCGCGGCTGTAGTGGTTCAGGGCGCTGCGGCTGCGGCGCTCGCTTCGCGCGGTCGAATTCGCGACTGCTGACGCAGGTCCTGACCCGCGGGGGCTTCCGTGGGCCGGAACTGTTCGGGTTCCGCCGAGCTGTCCTGCTGAGGATCGCGCGCACGGTCGTCTTGGCGGGCAGCGTGGCGTTTGCGGTGCTCAAGGCCCCGTTCTTGAGGATCCTCGATCGGATCCCGGTGCACCTCACCTCGATACCGCTGTCGGCAGTGTTTCGAAGGCGCCGCAGATCGACTCGATCGCGCGGGCAAGGGACGGTCCGTTGGAGGCGCTCCCGAGCACCGTCGCGCCGCGGTCCGCACTGAGATGCACCCGCAGGTCGGGCAGCAGCCCTCCAGCCTCGATGCTGCCGGCCATCCCCCGGAAACGTCGACGATGAGATCGTCGCGGGCGTGGGAGCGGCGCCCCTTGCAGGGAGGCGTGGCGGCTGCAACCCGGTCGTGGGTCGCTGCATGCCCATACGCAGCGCAGGACAGCGTCGGCGGGGCGATCGATGCGACCGGTGTCAGGGATTCGTCGCCAAGCCTGTTCCATGTTCCGCAACCAGGCCGACGCTCGACGGAACAGCGGTCGGGGATCACCCGACACCGGATCGGTGGATCGCCGGGGTCGGAGCCTTCTCTCCCAATCACCGCGCCCAACAGCGCGTGCTGCGTCCCAGTTCTGAATGATGGCGACCGAGCGCCAGGCGCGCTGTCAGCACTGGCATGCTCTATGCATTTTCTTCACATCAGGATCGTGCTCACCACTCGGCTGTGCACGCGCGATGGCTGCAGGACAAATGTGAAGCCCAGCAAAGGGCGGATAGGAGCGAACGTATGCTGCGTATGGGCTTGGTCGGATTGATCGGAGGGGGCGCGGAGCGCGTACGTGAACGCGCCCAGGCGTTGGAATCGCGGGTATCGGCGCTGTCGCGTTCGCAGGCGGTGATCGAATTCGATACCGCCGGCAGGGTGGTCGAGGTCAATGACAACTTCCTGTCGGCGCTGGGCTACGCGCGGGCAGAGGTGATGGGGCAGCACCACCGCATGTTCATGCCGCCCGGCGAGGCCGAGGCGCGCGGCTACGCCGATTTCTGGGCTGCGCTGGCGCGCGGCGAGTTCAAGGCCGGCCGGTTCTGCCGTCTCGGCAAAGGCGGGCGCAGCGTCTGGATCCAGGCGAGCTACAACCCGATTCACGACGAAAAGGGCCGGGTCACCGGCGTCATCAAGTTCGCCTCGGACATCACCTCGGAGGTGGTTTCCGCCGTCGAGAATGCCGGTCAGTTGAGCGCCATCGACCGCGTCATGGCGGTGATCGAGTTCGACCTGTAGGGCCGCATCCTGCGGGCCAATCCGAACTTCTGCGCCACCGTGGGCTATAGCGAGGCGGAAGTCGTGGGCCAGCACCATTCGATGTTCGCCGAGCCCGACTACGCGCGCAGCGAGGAATACCGCCAGTTCTGGGCGCGCCTGCGGCGCGGCGAGTTCGATCGCGGGCAGTACCGGCGGCTCGGCAAGGGCGGCCGCGAGATCTGGATCGAAGCCAGCTACAACCCGATCCTTGATGCGCGGGGTCAGCCCTACAAGGTGGTCAAGTACGCGATCGACATCACCGAGCGCCGCCAGCGCGATGCCGATATCGAAGGTCAACTGCGCGCCATCAATCGGGTGCAGGCGACCATCGAGTTCGATCTGGAGGGCAACATCCAGGACGCCAACGCCAATTTCTGCGGCGCGACGGGCTACCGCCTCGACGAGATTCGCGGTCGCCATCACCGCATGTTCGTGCGCCCCGAGGACGCCGCCGCGCCGGGCTATCGGGAACCTTGGGCCGGTCTCGCTCGCGGCGAGGCCCAGACCGGGCGCTTCCGCCGCGTGCGCAAGGACGGCAGCCCGCTGTGGATCCAGGCCAGCTACACGCCGATCCTCGATGCCAGTGGGCGCCCCTACAAGATCGTGAAGTACGCCAGCGACATCACCCGCACGGTGCAGGCGCAGGAAGACCTGCGCGTGCTGGCCGCCGAGATCGCGCAGGCCTCAAGCGAGATCTCGACGGGCAATGAAGACCTCGCGGCGCGCACCGAACAGCAGGCGGCGGCGCTCGAAGAAACCGCCGCTTCCATGGAAGAGCTGTCGGCGACGGTCAAGCAGAACGCAGAAAGCGCCCAGCAGGCGAACTCGCTGGCGTCCGAGGCCGTGCAGATCGCCGAGGGTGGCGGTGGTGTGGTCGAGCGCGTGGTCGGCACCATGGGCTCGATCAACGCGCAGTCCCGTAAGGTTGCCGACATTATCGGCGTGATCGATGGCATCGCTTTCCAGACCAATATCCTGGCCCTGAACGCCGCGGTCGAAGCGGCGCGCGCCGGTGAGCAGGGCCGTGGCTTCGCGGTGGTGGCTGGCGAAGTGCGGGCACTGGCCCAGCGCTCGGCGCAGGCGGCCAAGGAGATCAAGCAGCTCATCTCCGATACCGTCGGCGAAGTCAGTCGCGGCAGCCAACTCGTTGACCACGCGGGCCGCACGATGCAGGACATCGTCGCTGCGGTCCGGCGCGTCACTGCCCTGATGGCCGAGATCAGCGCCGCCACCCAGGAGCAGACGATGGGCATCCAGCAGGCGGCGACCGTGTTGACCCAGCTGGATCAGGGCACCCAGCAGAACGCGGCCCTGGTCGAAGAACTCGCCAGCAATGCCCGCAGCCTGGATGACCAGTCGCGCGGTCTGGTCACGGTCATGGCGGGACTTCTGGACTGAGCTTCGTGTTGCTGCGGCCTGAGGCCTGTTGCCGCACGAGCGCATCCCGGAATGAACGCAAATGAAGAGGGCGCGGGCAGATGACTGCCCGCGCCCTTTTCCTTGCTGCGGCAATCAGGCGGCCCGACGCAGCACCGAAGGTTCGGCCTTGAGCCGGAAGCGGCACGGTTTCGACTTGGATCGCCTTGATGGAGCCAAGAATGCTCCGTTCTTCGGCATGGCCGGTGCTTGCGCCCACGGCCAGCGCATCCGGCGGTGCTGCCGAGCGGGCGTAGAACTCGACCAGCCGATCGAGCTCGCGCTCGGAGGCGGCCACGACATTGGCGCCATCGAACCCCTCCTCGTCGCGCGGGGAAATCGCGCGGTCAGGCACGCTGCCGCGGAAGTTGATGGCATAGCGCTGCTTGACGCTGTTGAGCTCGTTGATCGTGTGGAGCGCACTATCGATCTGGCCGACGCGCTGCAGGTCGACAGCGGTGAGCACGAGGTCCGAGCGATGATGACGCCGAAGCCGAGCGCGGACACCAGGAAAATCTCCGGGGGCGAAATCAGCGTGCTGAGGCGGGCATGGGAAATGCGACGAGGGGAATTCGTAAAGACTATTGAGGATGTCCGTTTGATTGTTTTCGCGGTTGCCCAGGTAAGTGCTGTGCCACGGGCGCCGTCCAGTGGTCGTGCCCGCCGGAGGTGATCGAGTGCACATCCAGTGACAGAACAAGCCCGGCGAGACCAGGGGTGAAGTGGACGGCGCCGTTGTCTTCGCGTCTCCCGCAGAAACCCCAGCCTGCGGCTTCAGTCGTTTCGTCCACCTGCGCGTGCCACGCCGGAGCCGCTGACGCCATCCGGCATAATCCCGGCCTGTCTTCTTACCCTGACCCGGGAGCCCCCATGTCCATCCTCCGTCTCGCTGACCTCGATCTCGCCGGCAAGCGCGTGCTGATCCGCGAAGACCTGAACGTACCGATCAAGGACGGCCGGATCACAGCGGAGCAGCGCATTCTGGCGGCGCTGCCCACGCTGAAGCTCGCCCTCGAGAAAGGCGCGGCGGTGATGGTCACCTCGCACCTGGGGCGTCCGGTCGAAGGCGAGTGGAGCGAGGCGGATTCGCTGGCGCCGGTCGCCGCGCGCTTGGCCGAGCATCTCGGTCGCGCGGTGCCGCTGATCCGCGACTGGGTCGACGGCGGCTTCAGCGTCGACCCGGGCGAGATCGTGCTGCTGGAGAACTGCCGCATGAACCGCGGCGAGGGCAAGGACGACGAGACCCTGTCGAAGAAGTACGCGGCCCTGTGCGACATCTACTGCATGGACGCCTTCGGCACCGCGCATCGCGCGCAGGCCTCGACCCACGGCGCGATCCGCTTCGCCAAGGTCGCCTGCGGCGGCCCACTGCTGATGGCCGAGCTCGACGCGCTGGCCAAGGCGCTGGAGCACCCTGCGCGGCCGCTGTTGGCCATCGTCGCCGGCTCCAAGGTCAGCACGAAACTGGAACTGCTGGGCAGCCTGGTGGGCAAGGTCGATCAGCTGATCGTCGGCGGCGGCATCGCCAACACCTTCCTGGCCGCGCAGGGTTTCCCCGTCGGCAAGAGCCTCTGCGAGGCCGACCTGCTCGACACCGCGCGGCAGATCATCGCGGATGCCCAGGCCCGCGGCGCGCAGATCCCGCTGCCGGTCGATGTGGTCGTCGCATCCGCCTTTGCCGCGGATGCGCCGGCCACCATCAAGGATGTCGATCGTGTGGCGCCGGAGGACATGATCCTCGACATCGGCCCGGCCACGGCGAAGCAGTACGCCAAGATCATTGCCCAGGCCGGCAGCGTGATCTGGAACGGCCCAGTCGGCGTGTTCGAGTTCGATGCCTTCGGCGAAGGCACGCGCGCGGTGGCAGAAGCGATCCGCGATTCGTCCGCGTTCTCCATTGCGGGCGGCGGCGACACCCTGGCCGCCGTCGAGAAGTACGGTGTGGAATCGGGCATCAGCTACATCTCGACTGGCGGCGGCGCGTTCCTCGAATTCTGCGAAGGCAAGGAGCTGCCGGCGGTGGCCGCGCTTGCGGCCCGCGCGTCGGCGTGAGCCTTGAGATGACCCGCCACGTGCTCAACATCGCCGCCTACCACTTTGCCGAGATCGCTGAGCCCGCGGCGCTGCGCACGCAGCTGCGCGCGCGCTGCGAGGCGTCTGGTGTCAAGGGCAGTGCGCTGGTGGCGCCGGAAGGACTGAACCTGTTCCTGGCCGGCGCCGAGGCCGCTGTCGAGACGGTGCTGGACTTCGTGCGCGCGCTGCCGGGTTTCGAGGCGCTGCGGGTCAAGCGCAGCTGGAGCGCGAACGTGCCGTTCGCGCGGCTCAGGGTGAAGCTGAAGAAGGAGATCATCGCCTTCGGCCATGACGAATGCGTGCCGCGCAGCCGACGCGCGCCGGCCGTCTCGCCTGCGCAACTGCGCGAGTGGATCGCGCGCGGCAGTGATGACTCGGGCCGGCGCCTGGTGCTGGTCGATACTCGCAACCGCGAAGAGCTGGCCTACGGCCATTTCGAGGGCGCGCTGCTGCTGCCGATCGACAACTTCACCGATCTGACCGCGGCCCTTACGCCGCTGAAGACCGAGCTCGGCGACGCCACCGTGGTGAGCTACTGCACCGGCGGCATCCGCTGCGAGAAGGCCGCGCTGTGGATGCAGGACGCCGGCTTCGCCAACGTGTACCAGCTCGACGGCGGCATTCTCGACTACTTCGAGCAGGTCGGCGCCGAGGGCTGGCGGGGCGAGTGTTTCGTATTCGACGCGCGGGTGGCCTTGAAGCCTGACCTTTCGCCGCGGGTGGATGCACCGGTGCCCGAGCCGGTGGATCCGCTGGCCGCGCGGATCCGCGCCGCGTGATCGGCCGTCGGAGCGCGCGCTCATGACGTCCGGCGCCACCGTGGGCATCGTCGGCAGCGCCGGTGCCTATGGCCGCTGGCTGGCCGGTGTGTTCAGCGAGCGTCTCGGCTGCCGTGTGCTCGGCTGCGATCCGGCCGATCCCGCGGCCTGCACCCTGGCCGAGCTGGTGGCGCTCAGCGAAGTCATCGTGTTCTCGGCGCCGATTGCCGAAACGCCGCGTCTGATTCGCGAAGCCGTGGCGCTGGCGGGGACGCGCGCCGTCGCACAGCTGTGGATCGACATCACCTCGATCAAGGCCGAACCGGTCGCCGTAATGCTGAGCTCGCAGGCCGAAGTGTTGGGCCTGCATCCGATGACGGCGCCGCCCAAGGCGCCGAGCCTGCGCGGCCGGGTGCTGGTCACCTGCGAGGCGCGAATCGCGCGCTGGCGAGGCTTCGTAGATGCCCTGTATGCGGCGCTCGAAGCGGAGCGTGTCGAGTGCGAACCGGGCCGCCATGATCGGGTGATGGCGCTGGTGCAGGCGCTGGTGCATGCGGGGCATCTGGCCCAGGCGGGAGTGCTGGCCCGGCTGGCGCCGGAGCTCGGTGGTCCGGCCGCGCTGTTTCCGTTCCGCTCGGCCTCGTTCGAGCTTGACCTGGCGATGGCCGATCGAATCCTCGCGGGCAACCCGGCCATCTACGCCGGCATCCAGTTCGACAACCCGGCCGTGCTGCCGGTGCTCGACAGCCTGGCCGCGCGCGTGCAGCGGCTGCGCGAACTGGTGCGAACCGGCGACCGCGACGCGTTCGAACGTGAGTTCATCGTGGCGCCGCGCGAACGCTTCGGGGCGGCCGAACTCACCCGCGGCAACCACGGTTTCGAGCAGGTCGGCTACCTGCTTGCCGACCTCGCCCACGCCGGATCGATCAGTGTGCATCTGCCCGAAGACCGGCCCGGTTCGCTGCGCGCCCTGCTTGAGGTGTTCGAGCGCGAGGGCATCAACCTGGCGTCCATCCATTCCTCCCGCACGCCGGCGGGCGAAGTCCATTTCCGGTTCTCCTTCACCGAGCCGCCTGCATTCGAGAGGCGCGCAGCGCTGGTGCGGGCGATCGAGGCGGGCGCGATTGGCCGCGTGCTCGACCCCGGTGGCATCTGACTACTGCTTGTCGACTGGCAGTGCCCTCTGGCGCCGCGTTGCCGATACGCTGCTTGCGCCGCGCGGGCTCGCACGCGCGCCGCACAAGCCGTTTCCACTTTAGTGAAGCCGCCACTGCAGGAGCTCCCATGCCCGTCGTCCCTTGCTTTCCGCCGCTCGCATTGACTGGGGGCGATGTCTGTCTGCGCGGCATTTCCCCGCGCGGGGGCGCCTGAACCATGGCGGCGCGACTGACGGGCCTGCGGGATGTGCCCGATGATGAAGTGGAGGGCATCGAGTCGGCGCTGGATGCCGCCGGCATCGTGCACTACCAGACTCCGCCCGGCCTGTTTGGGCTTTCGCCTGCGGCCCTGTGGGTGAAGGACGAGGCTGACCTGGCGCAGGCACGGGCCGTGATGGAAACCTTTCAGGCGGCGCGGGCCCGCACGTCG
>JBIJCA010000459.1:0-2505 GCA_044344935.1 Aquimonas sp.
ATAAGCGCAGCGCATCCACCAGAACTCCACGTCATTCGCGGTTGTAGGGTGGATAAGCGAAGCGCATCCACCAGAACTCCACGTCAGGTCTGGGGCGAAGCGTGTCGCTGGAGGCGCGGTGTTGCGTGCCGTTGCCCAGGCCTCGTTCCAGGTGTGGCGTCGCTCGCATCCGCTGGTGGATGCGCTGCGCTTATCCACCCTACAAACACGAGAGACGCCCTGCCTCGACCGAAGTCAGGGGACTCGATTGCGCGCTGCGATGCGTTTGTTTGCCGTCCTCCGCGCGCAGATCTGCTTTTCGACTCACTGGCGCTTCGGCGCGCGGCCGAATCCGCTTTCCGCTTCGGCCGCGAGGTAGGCGAACACGGCGTAGGCGCGGGCCTGTTGATCGAGGGCTTCGCTGTCGATCTTGTCGAGGGTGTCGTTGGCGGTGTGGTGGTAGTCGAAGTAGTCGATCCCGTCTTGCGCGAGCTGTGCCCAGGGCATGCCCCGCTGTACCAGCGGGCCGACATCGGGGCCGGGGCCGCCGCCCTCGCGCTCGAAAGGAATGCCCAGCGGCGCCAGAACCTGCGCGATCTGTTCGAGCAGTGGCCAGTACGCGGGCTCGACGCCTGCGCGCAGCGCATAGATGCGGCCGGCGCCGAAGTCGCTCTCCGCGCCGATCACGTGTTTCGACATCTGTCCGGCGTGGGCTGCTGCGTAAGCGCGGGCGCCGATCAGGCCCTGCTCCTCGTTGCCCCAGGCGATCACCCGCACGCTGCGACGCGGGCGCTGTTCGAGCTTCAGCAGCGCAGCACCCGCCGCCATGGTGATGCCGACGCCGGCGCCGTCGTCGAGCGCCCCGGTGCCCTGATCCCAGGAGTCGAGGTGCCCGCCAATCACCACCACCTCGTCAGGGCGCTCGCGCCCGCGGATGTCGCCGATCACGTTGTAGCTGACGGCCTCGCCGCGGGTTTCGGCGTCGATGTCGATGCGGATGCGCACAGGTTCTCCGAGCGCAAGCAAACGCACCAGTTGGTCGGCGTCAGGATTGGAGACTGCGGCCGCCGGAATCGGCTGCACGCCGTCGGCGTAGCTCATGATCCCGGTGTGCGGGAAGCGGTCGGTGTTGGTGCTGATGGAACGGATGATCAGGCCCACCGCGCCTTTGCGCGAGGCTTCCACTGCACCCGAGGCGCGACCGATCACGCTCAGGCCGTAGCCGCGGCCGTCGCGGAAGCGCTGGGTGCGCTGGCTGATGAAGGCGATCTTGCCCTGCACCTGTTCGGGTGCCGCGGCCTGCAGGTCAGCGAGGCTGTCGAAACCGACGATTTCGGCTTCGAGCGGCTGGCCGCCGGTGCCTTCGCTGCCGCCGAGCGCGGTCAGGGCCAGCGGCTGCGCATAGGGCGCGAGGATCTCGCCGCGCTCGTGTCCGCGTCGCCAGAACGGAAAGCTGAAAGGCTCGATGCGCACCTCGTCGAAGCCGAGGGCTTCGAACTTCCGCCGCGCCCATTCGACGGCGCGCGCATCGGCTTCGGTGCCCGCCATGCGCGGGCCGATCTCGGTGGTCAGCGATTCGACGATCGCATACGCGCTGCCGGCTTCGACGTGGCGATCGCGCAGCGCGGCAGCGTTTTCGAGCGCTTGTGCCGACAGCGGAACCACGTCTGGCTGCAGGGGATCGGCGGCGCTGGCGCAGGTGGCCAGACTCAAGGCGATCAACAGGGCGCGCAGGCGCATCGGCAGTATCTCGGTGGGCAGAGGAATGCGAAGAGCCTGCCTGCCGCTCGGGCAATGGGCATGTGCGCAAAGGCAGGTGGCGCGTTTGCGCGGGGACGGCGCCTTCGGTAAGGGAACCCCGAGAAGGCGCCGTCCCCCGCGTCTGTCTCAGGGCTTGTTCTGCTGCAGAAGATCGCGAATCTCGCGCAGCAGAACGACATCTTCCGGCGGCGCAGGCGGTGCGGCGGGGGCTTCTTCCTGCTTGCGCTGCAGGCGGTTCATGAGCTTGATCACCATGAAGATCGCAAACGCGATGATGGTGAAGTCGACCACGGTCTGCAGGAAGGCGCCGTACTTGAACAGCACGGGCTCTACGCCTTTGGCGCCTTCCTTCAGGGTGACCGCGAGGTCGGAGAAATTGACACCGCCGACGATCAGGCCGATCACCGGCATGATGATGCCGTCGACCAGCGAGCCGACGATCTTGCCGAAGGCCGCGCCGATGACCACGCCGACCGCGAGGTCGACGACATTGCCGCGCATGGCAAAGGCCTTGAATTCACTGATGATGCTCATGTCGCCCCCGAAACAGTCCCGCGGCGCAATTCGCCGCGCGGCGACTGTAGCCGATGGTGACGGTGAGTGGGCGCGGCAGGCGCCTGGGGCTGGATTCGGTGCGAGCGCGGCGTTCGTGTGGTGAGCTTCGATTGAGGCTCAACCTCGGTCGCCCTTGTAGGGTGGATAAGCGCAGCGCATCCACCAGAATTCAACGTCACGGCGGGATCAGGGCCACGATGTGGGTCAGGG
>JBIJCA010000175.1:0-9783 GCA_044344935.1 Aquimonas sp.
CTGATCTACCAGGAGTCGCGCGTGATCGTGCGCGCCCTGCGCGACTACCTGCGTGCCGACATCGGCGAAATCCTGATCGACTCCGAGCTGATGTTCCAGGAGGCGAAGGACTTCGTCGAGCAGGTGATGCCGCACACCTTGCGCAAGCTGAAGCTCTACAAGGACAACATCCCGCTGTTCAACCGCTACCAGATCGAGTCGCAGATCGAGAACGCCTACGAGCGCCAGGTCCGCCTGCCCTCGGGCGGCTCGATCGTGATCGACCAGACGGAAGCGCTGACCGCCATCGACGTCAACTCGGCGCGCGCCACCAAGGGCGGCGACATCGAAGAGACCGCGTTCAACACCAACCTCGAGGCTGCCGACGAAGTGGCGCGCCAGCTGCGCCTGCGCGATCTCGGTGGCCTGGTGGTGGTCGACTTCATCGACATGGAGTCGAACCGTCATCAGCGCGAAGTCGAGGAGCGCCTGAAGAACGCGCTCAAGGCGGATCGTGCGCGCGTGCAGATCGGTCGCATCTCGCGCTTCGGCCTGCTGGAAATGTCGCGCCAGCGTCTGCGCCCGAGCCTGGGCGAATCCAGCCAGATCGTCTGCCCGCGCTGCGCCGGCCACGGCCGCATGCGCAGCGTCGACTCGCTCAGTCTGTCGATCCTGCGCCTGATCGAAGAGCAGGCGATGAAGGACAACACCGGCCAGGTGCTGGTGCAGGCCCCGCACGAGATCGCCAACTTCCTGCTGAACGAGAAGCGCCGCGGGCTGATGGAGATTGAGCAGCGCCACGATGTGCCGATCGTGATCGTCGCCGACAGCCAGCTGGAAACACCGCACTTCAACGTGCAGCGCATCCGCGAGGGCGAACTCGGCGAGGAAACCTCGAAGCCGAGCTACTACCGCACCTCGCCGCGCAAGCAGGAAGTGCACGCGCTGACCCGCGCCAATCTGAACATCCCGCCGGCGCCAGCGGTGAAGGCCGTCAAGCCGGCCAGCCCGGCGCCGATCCGCGAGGATCGCGAGGACGAAGAGGTCCGCCCGAAGCCCGCCCCGCAGCCGCAGAAGCCGCAGCAGATCGCCACCCCGCAGCCGCGTCCGCAGCCCGCCGCGCCCGCCCCGAAGCAGGGCGGCCTGTGGTCGCGTCTGCTCGGCGCATTGGGCTTGGGCGCAGCCGCTGCACCGGCAGTTGAACCCGCGAAGGAAGCCAAGCGCGAGAGTCGCGACGGCCGCGGCCGCGACAACCGCCGCGACGAGCGCCGCAGCGAGCGCGGCGGCGAGCGCGGCGATCAGCGCGCCGACACTCGCGGTAATCAGGAAGGCCGCGGCAACAAGCCGCAGAAGGGTCAGCAGCCGCAGGGCGGCAAACCGCAGGCCGAAGAGCGCGGCCAGCGCCCGGGGCAGGACGAGCGCCCGGGCAAGCCACCCAAGCCACAGGACGCGGGGCGTGCCGAAAAGCAGGAGCGCGGTGAGCGTCCGGATCGCGGCGACAAAGGCGAGCGCGGTGAGAACCGTCGCGAGCGCAGCGACAACGCGACCGCCGCGGAAGCACGCCCCAGCCGAGGAGAAGAGCGCAAGGACCCCCGGGCTCCGGAAGCGTCGAAACCGGCAGAGCTCGCAGACGTAGCGGCCGCACAGGCCGCAGCGGCAGCAGCTGCCGCGCTGGCGATCGGAGCGGCCGCCGAAGCCTCACCGGAGGCGGCCGCGGACGCTGCGGCCGATACCGGCAACGGCGGGCGCCGCCGGCGTGGTCGACGCGGTGGTCGTCGCCGTCGGCGCGAGGGTGGTGCAGGCGAGGAGACCGGCGGCAGCGATCAGGCTCTGGGCCTGGAAGATGAGGACGCCGACGACGGAGAGCCCGCAGCAGCGCCCCCCGCAGCCGCCTCGGTGGCTGTCGAGTCGCCTGTGACGGCGGGTGATGCGCTGAGCCCTGCGCTGCAGACGGCGGATGCCGTTGACGACGACAGTGCGGTCGCTCAGGCGCCCGAACCCCCCGCCCAGGGCGAGGCACCGCCGTTTGTGCCGGTGCCCCTGCCCCGCCCGGCCGCCGTCGCTGCTGCTTCGGCCTCGGCTGCCTTGGCTGCAGGCTTCGCCGCGGAGAATGTGACGGCACCGGTCGCTGCGGTGGGCGAGTCGTCGGCCGTCGCGCTCGAAGCGTCCGTGCAGGTCGTCGAAACGCCCACCCTTGATGTGGCCGAAGTGGTGAGCGCCGTCAACGTCGAATCGACGCAGGCCATCGCCCCTGCTGGCATCGATACCGCCGATGCCGCGCCAGCGGCTGCGGTGGAGCCTGCGATCGCGGAGGCTGCGGAGCAGGCTGGGCGAGAAGTGTCGAGCGACGTGATGACGGCTGTCACCGAGGCGGCCCCCGCGGAAGTGTTGGCTGCGATTCCGCCTGCGACTGAAGCTGTGAGCATCGTCGTTGAGGCGCCGCCGGAGCCGACCGTGACGACGACCGACAGCGCCGGAGAGACGGGCTCCGCACCCATCGAGAACCACGCGCTTGCGACAGTCAATGCGACCGCTCAGTCCGCGGAGAGCGAAGCTGCCGCACAGCCGCCGTCGGACGACTCCATACCGACCGGGGTTGAAGCGGTGCCGGCGAGGGTCGACAGCCCCGCAGCCATGCCGACGACCCCGGCGGCGGAGCCAGTAGCAGAGGCCGTCGAGGCAGCGCCCGAGACGTCCGCGGTCGCCGAAGCTGCGCCGGATCCGGTGACGGAAACCGCCCCGGACGGGTTCGCGGAAGCGCCTGCAGAGCACCCGCTCGAAGCGGTTCAGGCGCCCGCAGAACCTCGCCAGGAAAGACTGATCTGATTCGACCGCGCTCGACGGACAGGATCCGTCAGCGGCTGGACCACGACCATGCGGCAGACACACACGGCCCGGTTTTCCGGGCCGTGTGTGTTTTCGGAAATGCGTGTGGGTGGTGCCGTCTCCTTACCCGTGCCCCCCGGGTTCAGGCATGGCCCGCCGTCGCGAAGGCTCCACGCCGGGAGACTGCTTGCATGGAGGTCGGGCGATGCACGGTCACTTCACCACGCAACGAGCGCACCCGGCCGCCCTCCCTCGTGGCACGCGAAGCGCTCAACGAGGGCAGTGTCAGGACGCGTTCGGATCCAGCAAGCCGTGCTGGCGCGCGATCCTGACCAGCGACACCACGTCGCGCACGCCCAGCTTGT
The DNA here is from genome assembly GCA_044344935.1 of Aquimonas sp. GTDB lineage: Bacteria > Pseudomonadota > Gammaproteobacteria > Xanthomonadales > Xanthomonadaceae > Aquimonas. The sequence goes on from JBIJCA010000175.1 coordinate 3,171, forward strand.
CGAAGACCCGGTACTTGTGGGTCGCGACAGTTTTCGCGCTCAGGCTCAGGCGCTCGGCAATTTCGGTCATCTTGCGGCCCTGCACAAGCAACAAAGCCACCTCAAGCTCGCGCGGACTCAGCGTCTGCACGGCCGAGGGCGTACCGTTCAAGCCCTCCATGGCCATCTGTCGAGCGATATCCGAGCCGATATAGCGGCGCCCCGCGGCGACCTCGCGTACGGCGGTAATCAGCTCAGCGCCCGGCGCCCCCTTGTCGAGATAGCCGTGCGCTCCGGCGGCCAGCACGCGCTTGGGAATCGGCCCCTCATTCAGCACCGACACCATGATCAGTCGGATCTGCGGCTGACTGCGAGACAGTCGCTCGGTGACCTCAAGGCCCGACAGGCCGGGCATGTGGAAATCGCAGAGCACGACATCGGGCTTGAGCTTGCGAAGCATGGGCAGCGCCTCATCGCCGCTGCTGGCCTCGCCCACCACCTGCATGTCGGGCTCTGCGTCGATCAGCATGCGCACGCCGGCACGCATCAGCCCGTGGTCATCCACCAGAACGATCCGGATCATCCAGCCCCCTTTCCAAGACGCGCATCAACGACGACATCCGAGGCGCTGCAGGAGTCGCCGATACTCGCTTTGTCCCACGCGCCTCGCGGGTTGTGCGAGCCTGCCATGTGTGCCCGACTCACCACACCAGATCGTCAGGCACCGCAAACCGCGGATCAGCGTAGTCCTCGCCGCCTTCGCCGGCATTCGGATCAACCCTGAGGGCGATGCAGTCTGGCATCAGCAGTCGGGCCTGCTCCGCGCTCTCAAGGCCGACAAGGTGATAACGGCCGCCGGCTGACACCACGGCCAAGTCGCCGGCGTTGAGCGCCTTCAGTTGCTCGCTGTTGACGTAAATGCGCCGGATCTTGCCGGCATGCTCGAAATGTCGAGGCAGCTCGGCGTCGGCACGATTCAACGAAGCGGATTGCAGCAAGGTGTGCAGCCTCTGGCGCGCTTCACGCCGACGCGCAGCCTCTGCCTGGCGTTCACGCTCAAGGCGCTGCTGCTCCTCGCGCTCCACGCGCTGTCGCAGCGCATAAGCCTTGGCCAGATCGATCTCTTCCTGACTGCGGGTGCCGTCGCGGCGGGGCTGGTCAGCGGGCTTCGCGTGCAGGCTCCTGCCATCGCGTCCCGCGCCTCGTCGGTTGCTGCCGCGCGCGTCCGCACCGCCGGTCACGACGCGGTCCTTGGGCCCGCTCTCGCGAGGTTTGGATGGCTTGGGCGGCTCTGGCGCCTTGAATCCCAGCTGCATCAGCTGGTCACGCAGGGAAGTGGTCATGGTTCGACTGTCGATTCGTTGCGCCGTGCGCTCAGTAGTGGGGCGGCGGCGGTTCCTGAGTCGGGTCCGCGTACAGCAGACCCCGCAGGGATTTCAGGTCAGAGAGCATCAGCTCCAGGCGGCGTTCGAGCTGCTCGATGCGCAGGCTCTGGTCGGTGATCACCGAGTTCAAGCGCTGGATCGTATCGTCCTGGAAGGCCACCCGCATCTCCAGCTCGACGACGCGCTCGACGAGCTCATGCATGGCTCGACTCCGGGCGCGCCACGCTGCGACCCCGGCCGATGCCGTAGTAGGCAAGCCCGGCCGCCTCGACCAGGGCGGGGTCCCAGATGTTGCGGCCGTCGAAAACCGCGGGCGACTTCAGGCTGCGCGCGATACGTCGGAAGTCGGGGCTCCAGAACGCCTTCCACTCTGTCACCACGACCAGGGCGTCGGCTCCTTCAAGGGCGTCGTAGGGCTGTTCGACGAGGACGAGATCGTCGCGCTCGCCGTAGATCCTGCGGGCTTCCTCGCGAGCTTCGGGATCAAAAGCCGCAACGCTGGCGCCGTCCGCCCACAGCTGCTCCATCAGGCGACGGCTCGGGGCTTCGCGCATGTCGTCGGTGTTCGGTTTGAAGGCGAGCCCCCATAGCGCGATGCGGCGGCCGGCAAGGGTTCCGAAGTGGGCCTTGAGAAGCGCGTGCAGCTTGTCCTTCTGCCGATGATTGACGCTCTCCACCGCCTCCAGAATGCGCGCATCAAAACCGTGCGAAGCGGCTGTACGGTGCAGCGCCTGAACATCCTTGGGAAAGCAGCTGCCGCCGTAGCCCGCGCCCGGGTAGATGAACGAGAAGCCGATGCGCGGATCGGAGCCGATGCCGATGCGGACTTTCTCGATGTCCGCACCCAGCTGTTCGGCGAGATTGGCCATCTCGTTCATGAAGCTGATCTTGGTTGCGAGCATGGCGTTGGCGGCGTACTTGGTCAGCTCTGCCGAACGCAGATCCATGGCGACGATGCGCTCGTGATTGCGGTTGAACGGCGCGTACAGCGCGCGCAGCACATCGACCGCCTTCTGGCTCTCGCAACCGATCACGATACGGTCGGGACGCATGCAGTCCTTGACCGCATCCCCCTCCTTGAGGAACTCGGGGTTCGAGGCGACCTCGAAAGCCAGTCGGCTGCCGCGCGCCGCCAGCGACTCGGCCACCGCGGCGCGAACCCGATCGGCGGTGCCGACCGGCACAGTGGACTTGGTCACCACCAGCGCCTCGCGCTGCAGGTGGGTACCGATGGTGCGCGCGACAGTCAGCACGTGGCGCAGATCGGCACTGCCGTCTTCGTCCGGCGGGGTGCCCACGGCGATGAAGATGATGTCGGCGTCGTCCAGCGCCGCCGCGGCGTCGGTGGTGAACAGTAGGCGCCCGGCCCGGCTGTTCTCGATCACCATGGGTTCCAGGCCCGGCTCGAAGATCGGCACCTGTCCCGCCCGCAACGCCTCGACCTTGGCGGCATCGATATCGACGCAGGTGACCGTGTTGCCGACTTCGGCAAGGCAGGTGCCGGTGACAAGGCCGACATAGCCGGTGCCGAAAACAGTGACATTCATGTGCGGACTCCGGGAATCAGAACGTGGGTCAGGCGCGGTGCCCGGCAGAACACCGGCACCCGTCGCGACACAGTCGCGCGCAACGGTCGCGCAAAGAGCGCGAGACGGTAGCAGATTGTGATGAATTTCTCATTTCATCGGCAAGTGCGGGCTTCTTCGCCCCCAAAACGCAGACGGCCGGCGGAATCCTCCGCCGGCCGTCTGTCGCGAGCCTGAGGCCCGAATTTACTCGGCAGCAGCCGCCGCCTGGACGATCTCGATCAGTTCGACTTCGAACATCAGCGTGGCGTTCGGGCCGATCGGACCCGGGGTGCCGTTCTCGCCGTAGGCCAGCTCCGAGGGCAGCCACAGGGTGTACTTGCTGCCAACGGGCATCAGCTGCAGGGCTTCGGTCCAGCCGGGGATGACCTGATTCAGCGCGAACTGGGCGGGCTGACCGCGATCGACCGAGCTGTCGAACTTGGTGCCGTCGAGCAGGGTGCCGGTGTAGTGCACTTTGACGGTGTCGGTCGCGGCCGGACGCGGGCCTTCGCCCTGGGTTTCGACCTTGTACTGCAGGCCCGACTCGGTGGTCTGCACGCCTGGCTTGGACTTGTTGGCGGCCATGAAGGCCTCGCCGTCTTCGCGGTTCTTCTTGGCGGCGGCCTGCATCTCGCCTTCGCGCTTGGCCTGCAGACGCTGGCCGAAGGCCTGCTGCACGGCCATCGCTTCTTCTTCACTGATGGCGGGCTGCTCACCGGAGAGGCCGGTCTCGATGCCGCGCATCAGGACCTTCAGATCGACCTCGTCCTTGATCTGCACGAGCGAGCCTGCGATCTGCAGGCCGATCACGTAGCTGATCTTGTCCTTTTCGGTTTCGAGCGTGTCGTTCGCAACCGCGAAGGACGAAAACCCGACCGCAGCGGCGGTGGCCGCGGCGAGCAGGGTGGTGCGCAGGGAATGCTTCATGGGTTCTCCGACACGATGGGGCGCCGTAAATCCGACGGCGACGGGGCCAGCTATTGTGGGGCGCCCCTCTCAGGGGCGCAACGCCGGGCGGGTGGACTCGATCCGGCGCGAAAGGTTCCCGCACCTGCGATCAACCCAGCAGGGCGACCACGGCGAGCACGTGACAACCAAGAACACCAGCGGTCAACAGTCCACGCAGCCTCCGGAACCAGGCGGGCGCGGGCAGGCGATCGCCCGGTCCATCCATCCACCACTGACCCACAAAGCCCGCGGCCAACAGCAGCAGGGCGACGACGGGTGGCGCCTGCAGCGCGGCCCACGCCCACAGGCTGGGTAGCACGGCCCAGACATACTCCACCGGGCGATCGACGGAGAGCCCACGCCCCCAACGCACGCCGCCGAGGAAAGAGAGGATCACCGCCGAATAGCCCTGCAAGGCCGGCAAGGCGAGTTCGCGCCAATGCGGCGACCATACCGACACCGACAACAGCAGAAACGGCAGCAGCCCCGCCAGTCCCAGCCAAACCGCCATCCGCTCCGACGCGCGAACCTTCACTTCCACACCCCTTGGGCCTGATCCATGCTGCCGCCCATTGCAGCGCAAGGAGACAGCAATTGGAAACACTTTTGGAACTCGAACAGGCCCGCCGCCGCCACCCGGATGCGCCCGCCGCGGACAGCACCGCCGAAAGCGATGCACTCGCCCGCTTCGCCGCCTTCTTCCAGAGTTTCAGCCCGGATCGCGTCGAGCGGCTGCTGCCGGACACCTATGCCGATGACATCTACTTCAACGACACGCTCAAGGCGATCCGGGGGCGCAGCGCGCTGGCCCACTATCTGGCGGACAGCGCCGCCGCTGTCGAGGACTGCCGCGTGCGGGTTCTGTCCACGACCCGCACTCAGGAAGGCGAGCATCTGCTGCGCTGGCAGATGGTGATCCGCTTCAAGCGCTTCCGGCGCGGGTTGGACACCGAGACGGTCGGCATGTCGCACCTGCGGTTCGATGCGCAGGGCCGGGTCGTGTACCACCAGGACTACTGGAACGCCGCCGACGGCCTGTACGAGCACATCCCCCTGCTGGGCAGCCTCATTGGCATGATCAAGCGACGGCTGTAGCGGGGCCCGCGCCGGCAACTGCCGGCACGGGCGCATGCGCCGCCTTACGAGCCGCCCAGAAGCCGGTCGATTTCGGCGCGCAGGGCGGGGTCGTCAGGGCGCGTGCGGCTACCGAAGCTCGCCACCACTTCGCCCTGGCGGTTGATCAGATACTTGTGGAAATTCCAGCCCGGCGCGTCGCCGGTGGCTTCCGCCAGTTCCCGGAAGAAGGGCGCGGCCGTTTCGCCCTTCACCGACACCTTCTCGAACATCGGGAACTTCACCGCATAGGTATTGGTGCAAAACTCGGCGATCTGGCTCTCGTCCTCGAACTCCTGATCCATGAAGTCGCCGGAGGGAAAACCAACCACCGAGAACCCGCGGCCCGACAGCTCCTGATGCAGGGCCTCAAGCCCCTCGTACTGCGGCGTGAAGCCGCACTTGCTGGCAGTGTTCACGACCAGCAGCACCTGGCCCTCGTAACGCTCGCACAGGCTCACCGGCTCCTTTCCGGCAAGCGGACGAAAGCTCTCGCCTTCGAGCAACCCGCAGTCGGCAAGCGCCGGCAGCGGGGCCACCAGACAGAGCGAGAGCAACGCGGGAGTAAGGGACTTGAGGCGCATGTCGGGTTCCAGAGGCGTGGATGGGGTGCGGAAGAGGCTACGCTGGCGTCGTCGGCACGAGGTGAAACCCGTGCGGATGTCGCATCCGGGCGGCCATCTGCGTATAGAGCAGTCGCTACGACAGTGATGCCCGCACCGGTCGATCCTCGACGCCGCGATCGAGACACCGCCCGCACCCCAGCCACCGGAGATCTTCACCATGATGGATTTCAGCCTCGGCCAGGTCGCCAGCCTGCTGCTGCGCACCCTGCCCTTCCTGCTGCTGCGGCTCACGGTCTACCTGGGCATCACGCTCGCCTACATCCTCGCCACTGGCGGCGGCGCCGGTATCGGCTATCTGTTCGGCAAGGTCGCCGCCGACCCGGGAGCAGGCTCAGCCTGGGGCGCCTTCATCGGCTTCGGCGTGATCAGCGGAGTTCTGTACTGGGCGCGCGAGTACCTCCTGTATCTGGTCAAGGCCGGCCACATCGCGGTGCTGGCCGAGTTGATGCAGGGCAAGGAGATTCCCGGAGGTCGCGGTCAGATCGAACACGCCTCCGCCGTGGTCAAGGAGCGCTTCGTCGAGAGCTCGGTGCTGTTCGGCGTCGACCAGCTGATCAAGGGCATCCTGCGGGTGTTCAACCGCACCATGCTGATGATCGCCAACTTCCTGCCGATTCCTGGCCTCGATGGCCTCGTCAAGTTCGTCAATACGGTGATCAACACCTCGCTGACCTATGTCGACGAAGTGATCCTCGCCCATGCTATCCGCACCGGCAGCACCAACGCCTGGGCATCGGCGCGCGACGCGGTGGTGCTGTACGCCCAGAACTACAAGACCATGCTGAAGAACGCGGTGTGGCTGACCTTCATCATCTGGGCGCTCACTCTGCTGATCTTCCTGCTGGTGATCGGCCCGATCGCGCTGCTGGCAAGCTTCTTCCCGGGTCTGGCGGGCTTCTGGACCTTTGCGCTGGCCATCGTCACCGCGATCTGTCTCAAGGCCGCCCTGGTCGACCCGCTGGCGATGACCGCGCTGATGCAGGTGTTCTTCAAG
>JBIJCA010000014.1:0-31110 GCA_044344935.1 Aquimonas sp.
CCTTCAGGCCCTTGACGCTGGGCAGGCGCTGACGATCGTTGACGCGCACGTTGTCGAAGAACAGCGCGCTCGTCACCGAGGCGCGCAGGCTCATCTTGCGGTGGATCTCCTGCGCGGCGAAGCCCTTGGTGTCGGTCGGCACGATGAAGCCCTGGATGCCGTCCTCGGTCATCGCCCAGACGATCGCGATGTGGGCGAGGTTGCCGTTGGTGATCCACATCTTGGCGCCGTTGATGACCCAGTCATCGCCATCGCGCTTGGCGTGGGTCTTCATGTTGGCCGGGTCCGAACCGCCGTGCGGCTCGGTCAGGCCGAAGCAGCCGATGATCTCGCCGCGGGCCATGCCGGGCAGGTACTGGCGGCGCTGCTCTTCGGTGCCGTAGGCGTAGATCGGATACATGCACAGCGAGCTCTGCACCGACACGAAGCTGCGCAGACCGGAATCGCCGCGTTCGAGCTCCTGGCAGATCAGACCGTAGCTGACCGCGTTCAGACCGGCACAGCCGTACTCTTCGGGCAGCGATGAGCCGAGCAGACCCAGGCTCGCGATCTCCGGCACCAGCTCCTTCGGGAAACGCCCCTGATCGAAGCAGTCGCCGATGATCGGCAGCACGCGCTCGTCGGTGAAGCGCGCCACGGTGTCCTGCACGGCGCGCTCTTCGTCGGTGAGCAGCGAGCGGACATCGAACAGGTCGGAGGCGTTCAGGGGCATGGGGGCGGTCGATCGGTGGTGGAAGACCGCGAATTGTAGCCGCCCGCGTCCTTCGCAGGCATCAACGTGCCGTGCAGCGAAACCGCTCACTGGCCGCGGTCGCCGCACGCCGGCGGAGGTATCTGGGGTGTCTGGCTGTGCACGGCCAGGGGCGCGCTGCGGCGCCGGAGCCGCGGCGCATCGGCCCCCGCCTTGTCGGCGGCACCGGTTCCACGCGCCTGTCACGGCACGCGCGACGGAACGCGGCAGCGAGGACGCCGGCCTGCGCAGGCGCGGGTCAGTCCACCGGAACGCCGGAGGGCTTCACCGACTTGAAGACCTGCGATCGTGTCCCGGCCGGCCCGAACTCAACGCTCGCCCGATCCACGCGACGCTGCAGGCGGACGTCGATCAGGGTGGTCTGGTTGGGTCGCAGCACTTCCCTCAGCAGCTTGGGCTCCGCCTGCACTGCCGCCGCCGCGTAGTGCACGAAGCCCTGATCGGGACGCGCGCGCAGCTGCAGGCCCAGGCGATCCACGCCAGGCTGCGCTGCGCGCAGCTCTCGCCCTGCGTGACGGGGGTCGGCGACTGCTGCGCTGCCGGTCATCAGATCGTGGTTGAACAGGAAACTCAGGGTGCCGGGATGCCGGCTGTTGCGTTGGCGATCGCGCAGGAAACCCTCGGGCAGCAGATTGGGGCTGTCCTGTGCGCCGGTCAGCACCAGGTCGTAGTCGCGCAGGGCGTAGCCCTCGCTGTCCTGCAGGCGGAAGATCACCAGACTGCTGCGGTCGTGGATGTGCACGCGATCCGGCAGCACCGGCACCGATTCGATCTCGACCCGCTCGGCCTGCTGCACCACTTCGGTTTCGCGCTCGAAAGCGTCAGCCAGTGCGGCATAGCCTGCAATGGAATCGACCTGCAGGCAGCGCAGCAGGGCCTGCACCGTCTCCGCGCCGGCACCGTCCGCCTGAGCGCCGACGCCGCGCAGGATGCCTTTCGCGCTGCCGGAATGCGCGGCGCCTGCGATCAGACGAAAGGCCGTGCGCGGCGCGCGCTTGAGCCCGCCGACATGATCCAGCGCCGCGGCGTTGCCGGCGCGCCCCTGCTCCAGCAACAGCAGCGCGGCGTTGAGATTGGCCGACGCGACGCGCACCACGCCGTCGCTGGCGCTCTCACCCGTGTAGGGGTTCAGATGGTCGTAGAGCTTGCGGTCGATGGTCTGGCCGGTGAGCACGAACGGATAGACGCCGCGGCCGTCATCGCCGCCCGGCACGCCGAAGCGCCCGCGACACCAGGCTTCGTTGAGCGCCCAGGCTTCGGGGCTGCCCTGCTCCAGCCAGTCGAGCACGCCCGCGCCGGGCTCCACACCCTGTGCGAAGGTCTTCAAGCGACTCAAGCGCCCCTTGCCGAGCTGCGCGAGCGCGCTGCCGAAATTGGCCGGCGCCAGCATCACCAGATGACTCATCGGGCAGCTCGCCGCCACCTTTGGCTGGATGTAGTGCCGCCACCACCACTCCCGCGCCACCGGACCGCCCGTGCTGTGGGTGATCACGGCGAAGCGCTTGCCGGCCTGGATCAGGCCGCCGAGCTCCTGCGCGATCGCGGCCTGCAGTGCGCGGGCGAGATCCTCCATCCGCACCTCATCGCGGAAGGACACATAGCGGCCCAGATGGATGTCATGCAGGGCGAGCGCCCTGCCCCGCGCCGCGTACTCCGCGGCCAGACGCTCCGGCAAACCGCCGTAGGTATCGGTGCTGGTCACCGACCAGCCGTGCAGGAAAACCAGGGCATCAGGCAGGGGCATGGCGTACTCCGGGCTCAGGGTTCGGTGCCGGCGACAGCAGATATCGCCGCACACCCGCTTCGGGGAGCGCGCGGCGCGCCCGTTGACTCAGCTCAGGGCGACGTGCCCGACGGAGGCTGGGGCGGCGGCACCACGCCATCGAGGAAGCCGCCCAGCGCCTCCATGAACTCGGCCGGATGCGTTTCCATCGGGTTGTGCGCGGCCTCATCGATCCAGTGCAGACGCGCGCCCGGCAAGGCCTCGGCAGTGCGCTCAGCCGCAGCCGGCGGCACCCAGGTGTCGCGGCGCCCCCAGAGGATCAGCTGCGCGGAGGGCAGCTTCGTCAGGTCCAGCGCTTCGCCCGCAGGCCCGCGCGAGAGCACGCGCGGCGCGGTGCCGGCCAGCAGCAGGGGCGTGCGGTAACCCTCGACTTCGGCCTCGCTGGGGGCACGGCCATAGGCTGACGCCAGCGTCGCCGCGAAACGTTCGGGCCGGAGCATGTAGTAGTGCGCGGCGACCTCGGCCCAGCGCGAGAACGGCGGGTACTGCAGCAGGCCGGCGAGCGCGCCCGGCGGGCGGCTGCGCCCTCCCAGCCCGCCGTCGACCAGGACCAGACCGACCGCACGCTCACCCAGCGCTGCTGCCGTGCGCGCCGCTACGCTGGCGCCCATCGAGTGACCCACTGCGATCACCGGCAGCTCGCCAGCCTCGTCGCTGACGATCCTGGCCACACACGCCGCCAGCGGCTGATCGGGCGCGCCGCGGCCGCTGTAGCCATACGGCGGCAAGTCGACGGCGATCACCTGATAGCCGCGTTCAGCCAGCGCAGGGCCGGTCAGGCGCCACGAGAAGGTCGAGCCTGCGAAGCCGTGGATTAGCAGCACCCGCGCGCGAGCCGGCACCGTGCCCGCGGGCTGCCAGCGCTGGAAATGCCAGCGCAGGCCGCAGACTTCGGTGAAGCGGCCGTCCAGATACGGCGACTTGCGCGGCGGCAGGCCGCGACCGGACATCGGCAGCAGATAGGGCAGCACGCTGGCGAACACCAGCAGCGCCAGCAGTCCAAGGCCCAGTCGCTTCAATCCACGCATCGTTCAAGTCCCCAATCAAAACGAGTGCGCGAGCATGCCAGCGCGGGCCGACGCGTCGCCAGTGTCGCGGCCTGGTCGCTGCAGCCGACCCGCGGGCGAGTGCAGTGATTCGTACTTGGCGGACAGTAGCTGCGAGGGGATTCGCGTGGCTGGCAAGGCGCGACGACGAGTCATGGCAGCACTATGGCGAGGAGGCGCAACGCCGCCAGCCGCGCGAAGACGCCGCAGATACGTTCGTTCAAGTGCGATTCGCTGCACTAGAATCGCGCCTCTATGTCAGACCTTGCCCTGCTGCTGTTCGGCGCCGTCTTCGTCAACAACTTCGTGCTCGCGAAGTTTCTTGGCCTGTGTCCCTTCATGGGGGTATCGCAACGCCTCGACGCCGCGCTCGGCCTGTCCCTTGCCACTGCCTTCGTGCTGACGCTGTCGTCGGGCCTGTCGTGGGCACTGCAGGCCTGGCTGCTGGTGCCGCTGCAGCTGGACCACCTGCGCACCCTGGGCTTCATTCTGGTGATCGCGGCGGTGGTGCAGTTCACCGAACTGCTGATGCGCTCGCGTGCACCTCTGCTCTACCGCGTGCTGGGGCTGTACCTGCCGCTGATCACCACCAACTGCGCAGTGCTGGGCGTGGCGCTGCTGAACGTGCAGGCACGCCACAGCCTCCTCGAAGCCCTGCTCTACGGCTTGGGCGCCGCCGCCGGTTTCGCCCTGGTGCTGCTGCTGTTCGCCCAGCTGCGTCAGCGTCTGGCGCTCGCCGACACACCGGCTGCGCTCCGCGGCACTCCCATCGCTCTGATCACCGCAGGACTGATGGCGCTGGCCTTCATGGGCTTCGTCGGCATGGACCGCTGAGGCGCGGACGCCGAGCGAACGCGCGGCGTGCGCAATCGTGTCGATGACGGCTTCAATCCGGCGAACAGGTGCTGCACGGCTTGCGGGCGGGCCCGACCCCGTCAGGCCTCGTCCGAAGGCCCCGCAGTGATGGCGGCGATCAGACGCCGAGCGGCGTCGCGCCCGGACAGATAGGCCCCGTGTGTGGTGCCGAAATACATCATCGAGGTCGCCTCGCCAGCCAGCCGCAGTCGCGGGCCGATCGCTCGGCCCAGCGCCTCGCGATCGGCAGGCGTCGCGCCGGGCGGATACAGCGAGTAGGAGCCCAGCGCCCAGGGATCACTGGCCCAGCGCGTGATCTGATGGTCGATCGGATCGGGAACCTCCGGCCCGAACACCTGCCGCAGCGCGGCCATGGCCTCCGCCACGACGGCCGCGTCATCGAGGCGCTCCAGACGCCGCGCCTCGCTGCCGGCGTGGAACCCAAGCAGCACCGGCCAGCCGGTTGTGCGGGCGAAGCTGACCCACAGCGCCCAGCGCCCCGGCGGTCGCCGCGCGATCTCGATCCAGTCGCTGTCGTCTGGCCAGAACACGCGCTCGAAGCGCAGGTAGCACTTGTTCAGAACGCCCATCGCCAAGCGTTCAATGCCCTTGCGCATATTGCTCGGAAGCGCGGGCGAGAAGCGCGGACGACCGGCCTTCAGCACGCCCAGCGGGACGGTCACGATGGCGGCGTCCGCCGCGTGCTCGGACCCGTCGGCACAGCGCAGCCGCACGCCCTGCGGCGAATGCTCGACCTCGACCACGTCCACGCCCGTGCGCACGTCGAGCCCCACGGACAGCGGCTCCAGCACCGAGGCGAAGCCGTTGACGAACAGCGCGTCATCGCCATCGAAAGCCTCGTCCGCGTCGTACCAGTGGCTCGACAGTGCGCCGAGGTCCTCGGCGTATTCCTGTTCGATCCACGAGTTCAGACGAAACAGCGCATCCACGCGCTCGTCCTCGTCCGGCAGCGCGGCCAGCACCGGGGCGACGGCGTCGGCGAGGCTGCGATCGTCCTCGGCCTGCTGGGCCGCCGCGATCGCGGCGGCGAGGCGCGCGTCGAGACGCTCCAGCCGGCGCTGATCGGCATCGTCGAAGGGGCGGCCGTCCGCGGAGAACGCGCGCGACGAGTCGTAGCGGGTGGCCACGCGCGCTGCCCCTGCGGCGTCCGCCAGCGCGGTGATCGGATTGCCTTCCACACCGTGGATCCACGACGCGCCGAGATCCAGCGGCCAGGGCCAGTCGCGGCTCGTCCAGACGCGGCCTCCGATCCGATCGCGCGCTTCCAGCACGCAGACCTCGACACCGGCATCCGACAGGCTGCGCGCCGCCGCGAGACCCGCCAGACCCGCGCCGACAACGAGGACACGCAGGACGCCCTTCGTCTCGCGCGGACGCGCCTGTGTCGATGCGTGGACAAGGCTCGCCGCCAAGGCCGCCATCAACTTCAGCACGCGGCGTCGGCGTTCGACGGAAGCCACATGCAACGGTGCTTCGATGCGCATGCGAATTCGATCTCCGGGCGGACGGCATTGGTTTGCAGGCTCTCCCGCCGCACCGCGCGGTTTCAGCCGCAGCGCGCGCAGTCCGAGACTACGGAATGTTCAGGGCACGCGCAGGCCCGCGCCAGCGGTCCACAGCGCGTGCCACGCCTCGCGCGACAGCTGCAGTCGCGTGGCCGCGACGGCCTCGGCAATGCCCTCAAGGCGCTGGCTGCCAGTGATGGCCAGCGGCCGACTGGGGTGGCGCAAACCCCAGGCATAGGCGACGGTCGCAGCACTCACGCCGAGCTCGGCGCCGATACGATCAAGCTCGACGCTCACGCGCTGCCCGTCCTCGCCCTCGCCCTTCAGCACTCGGCCGCCCGCCAGCGGGCTCCACAGCATCGGCTGCACGCCGAGCTGCTGGCACTGATCGAGCGTGCCGTCGTGCAGCACGTCGCGCGCCAGCGGGCTCAGCTCGACCTGCTGGGTCACCAGCTCGACCGCGGAATCCAGCAGCTCGAACTGTGCCGGGCTGAAGTTCGACACGCCAAAGCGCAGCACTTTGCCTGCCCGCTGCAGACGCTCGACAGCACCAGCGACCTCGGCCACGTCCAGCAGCGGGTCCGGACGGTGGATCAGCAGCAGGTCGAGATGGTCGGTGCGCAGCGCGTGCAGGCTGTGGTCGACGCTGGCGACAATGTGCGCCGCCGAGGTGTCGTAACTCTTGATGCGATGCCCCGGCCGCGCCGAGGAGACCAGGCGGATGCCGCACTTGCTGACCAGCTGCAGTCGCTGACGCAGGCCCGGCGCACGCGCCAGCGCCTCGCCGAACAGGCCCTCGACCGCGTAGTCACCGTAGATGTCCGCGTGGTCGAAGCTGCTCACGCCAAGTTCGAGGCAGCCCTCGATCCAGCGGATGCGGGCGTTGACGTCCATACCCCAGCCGGCCATGCGCCAGCAGCCGGCGACGACCGGGCTGAGTCCGTGGAAGCGGGGGCGAGGCAAGCCGCGGCTGGCGTGGGTGTTCATGCGGTTCGGGCCTGTCGGGTCACCCGGCTTGCGGGTGGGCGAATGGAGGGCTGCGCGCTGTAGCGCCCCTCATCCGGCGCTGCGCGCCACCTTCTCCCGTGGGGAGAAGGGAAACAGCGCGCTGCGCGCGGACGCGGGCCTTTCGGTCGCTGCGCTGCAAAACGGGCCACGCATGACATCGAGAGTGAGCGATGCACCGCTGGACATGAGGCCTCGTTACTCAAACCAGCTTGATCTCGCGCAGCCGCTCCATCAGGTAGTCGTGCGAGCTGATCGGCTCGGGGTAGCGGTTCGGGTTCCCGGCCGAGATGCACTGCGGCAGGGTCTCGATCAGGAAATCCGGGTTCGGATGCAGGAAGAAGGGTGTGGAGTAGCGCGGCTTTCGCGCGGCCTCGCCTGGCGGGTTGGTGACACGGTGCGTGGTCGAGGGATACACGTGGTTGGTCAGGCGCTGCAGCATGTCGCCGATGTTGACCACGATGGTGTCCTCGTCGGCAGTGAAGGCCACCCACTCGCCCTTGCGCGACAGCACTTCCAGCCCGGCAGCCGATGCACCGACCAGCAGGGTGATGAGGTTGATGTCCTCGTGCGCGCCGGCGCGCACGTTCGGGATGTCGTCGGCGGTGATCGGCGGATAGTGGATCGGCCGCAGGATCGAGTTGCCGAAGTTCGTCTTGTCGGCGAACCAGTCGGCCGGCAGCTCGATATGCAGGGCAAGCGCCGACAGCACGCGCGAGCCCAGCTGGTCCAGCGTCGTGTAGAGACCGTAGGCGACCTCGCGGAACTCGGCGATCTCGCTCGGCCAGAGATTGGCTGGCATCACCTCGGCGTACTTCGAGTCGCGCGCGATCTCGCGGCCGACGTGCCAGAACTCCTTCAGGTCGAAGTGCTTGGCGCCCTTGGCGGTCTCGATGCCAAAGGGCGTGTAGCCGCGCGCGCCGCCGCTGCCCGGCACGTGGTAGGTCTTCTTGACGTCTTCCGGCAGAGCGAAAAAGCGCTGGAACACGTCGTAGGCGCGGTCGATCTGCGCCTGCGGAATGCCGTGGCCGCGAATGCCGCAGAACCCCCACTCGCGATACGCCGCGCCAAGCTCGGCGACGAAGGCATCACGGTCGGTGTCGAAGCGGCGGATATCGAGGGTGGGGATGGACATGGTGTTCGCCTTCGTTGGGGGCTGTGGCGGGTCTGAGTGTTCTGGGGTCTTGAGGCGACGGGATTCGGGATTGGGGATTCGGGATTCGTCGAGCGCAGTCGTGAGCGTCCGGCAGACGTTAGGCGCGCGCTTCGTTGACGGCTGAGTGCAGCGCGAGCCCAAGAGGCTCGCCCCAGCTGCGACGCTCTTCAACGAATCCCGAATCCCCAATCCCGAATCCCGTGGAAAAGGCGCTACAGCGCCTGTTCCACGGCGTCGCGCAGGCGACGCTGCACATCCTGCAGCAGGGCTTCATCGTCGGCTTCCACCGTGATCCGGATCAGGGGCTCGGTGCCGGAGGCACGCAGGACCAGACGTCCCTTGCCCTCGAGCGCAGCCTCGGCCGCCTTGGCCTCGGCCTTCACCAGTGCCGACTCCAGCGGCTTGGCACCCGGCGCGATCCGCAGGTTCACGGTCTTCTGCGGCACCCAGCTCAGGCCTTGCAGCAGATCCTTCAGCGATTTGCCGCTGCGGCGCACAGCCTGCAGCACCTGCAGGGCGCTGACGATACCGTCCCCCGTGCTGGCCCGGTCGAGCACGAGAATATGCCCGGAGGCTTCGCCGCCCAGCACGCTGCCGTGCGCCTTCAGCTGTTCGAGCACATAGCGGTCTCCGACCTTGGCGCGCGCGAACGCGATGCCGCGCTGTGCGAACGCACGTTCGAGGCCGTAGTTGGTCATCAGCGTGCCGACCACGGTGCCCAGGGTCTCGCCTTTCGCCAGACGGTCGCAGGCGAGGATGTAGATCTGCGCATCGCCATCGACAATCTCGCCGTCGGCGTCGACGAACAGCACGCGATCGCCATCACCGTCGAAAGCGATGCCGAGCGCGGCGCCCGAACCGCGCACCAGAGCCTGCAGGCTGCCCATGTGGGTGCTGCCGCA
Organism: Aquimonas sp.; assembly: GCA_044344935.1. Classification (GTDB taxonomy): domain Bacteria; phylum Pseudomonadota; class Gammaproteobacteria; order Xanthomonadales; family Xanthomonadaceae; genus Aquimonas. The sequence goes on from JBIJCA010000014.1 coordinate 9,025, forward strand.
GTCGTGGTTGATGTTGAGGCCATCGGGCGAAGCGCCCATCGAGATCACATCCGCACCCAGCTCGCGGAACAGCTCGGGCGCGATCTGGTAGTTGGCGCCGTGCGCGCAGTCGAGCACGATCTTCATGCCGCGCAGGCTGAAGCCCTTGTCGACGGTCGACTTGCAGAAGCTGCTGTAGCGCTGGGCGGCGTCGCGGATGCGCACGGCCTTGCCGAGCTCTTCCGAACCGACCGTACTGAAGGCACGCTCCAGCTCGGCTTCGATCGCGTGCTCGACCTCGTCGGTGAGCTTCTCGCCATCGGCCGAAAAGAACTTGATGCCGTTGTCGTAGTGCGGGTTGTGCGAGGCGCTGATCACGATGCCGGCGTCGGCGCCGAGCTCGCGGGTGAGAAAGGCGACGCCCGGCGTCGGCATCGGCCCGAGCAGCATGACGTTGGCGCCCGCCGCGACCAGACCTGCTTCAAGCGCGGACTCGAACATGTAGCCGCTGATGCGGGTGTCCTTGCCGATCACGACGCCAGCGTGCCCCTCGCGCGCGAGCACGCGGCCGGCCGCCCAGCCGAGTTTCAGGACGAAGTCCGCCGAGATCGGGCCTTCGCCCACGCGGCCGCGAATGCCATCGGTACCGAACCAGCGCTTGCCGCTCATGCCTCACCCGCCTCGACCGACGCATCCGGTGCGGGCCGCGGTGCCTTCATCAACAGCGCCAGAACGGCCGCCAGACGCTCGCGCAGTTCGCGGCGGTCGACGATCAGATCGATGGCGCCATGGCTGAGCAGGAACTCCGAGCGCTGGAAGCCCTGCGGCAGGGTTTCACGCACGGTCTGCTCGATGACGCGCGGGCCGGCAAAGCCGATCAGGGCCTGCGGCTCGGCGACATTGAGATCGCCCAGCATGCCGAGGCTGGCCGACACTCCGCCGGTGGTCGGATGCGTCAGCACCGAGATGTAGGGCAGACCGGCCGCACGCAGGCGACCGAGTGCCGCCGAGGTCTTGGCCATCTGCATCAGCGAGAACAGGCCCTCCTGCATGCGCGCGCCGCCGGTGGCGGCGAAGCAGACGAAGGGCATGCGCTCGGCCAGCGCGTACTCGGCCGCACGCGCGAACTTCTCGCCCACCACCGAGCCCATCGAGCCGCCCATGTAGCGGAACTCGAAAGCACAGGCCGTGACCGGCAGCTGCTTCAGGCGGCCGTGCATGGCGATCAGGGCATCCTTCTCGCCGGTCTGCTTCTGGGCGGCGAGGATGCGGTCCTTGTACTTCTTCTGGTCGCGGAAACGCAGGGCGTCGGTCGGCTCCAGATTCGGGGCGATCTCGATGGCGCTGTCCGCATCCAGGAACATCGACAGCCGCTGGCGAGCACCGATCGCATGGTGGTGCCCGCACTTCGGACAGACTTCGAGATTGCGCTCCATCTCCGGCCGGTACAGCACCGCGCCGCAGCTGTCGCACTTGCTCCACAGGCCCTCGGGCACACCGCGCTTGTTGCCGCCCTCGGTGCGGATCCGCGAGGGCATCAGTTTGGAAAGCCAGCTCATGGGCGCGCTACCCGCCTGCCTGAATGAAGGGGGGGCGATTCTAGCAGGCCGCCGCAGTTCGACTGGCCGGGCCGAATGCGGTGCGCGCGGACCCGTACCTGGGCGCCAACTCCGCCGCCGGCCCGCAGCGCAGGCCCTGCAGTCCGACGCCCGGCCGCCGCGTCATGCAGGCCTGCTTGTGCGAGCGAGTTTCTGCGTCGCGGACCGTCACTGCCCACCGGTCGTCCGGGATCGCGAGTCCCGTCGGAAAGCCGCTAAGCCCGCTGACGCAGCGCCTCGAACAGGCTGATGCCCGCCGCCACCGACACGTTGAGGCTCTCCATGCCCGAGGCCATGGGGATTTTCGCGAGGTAATCGCAGTGCTCGCGCGTCAGTCGACGCAGGCCCTCGCCCTCGCCGCCCATGGCGATCGCCATCGGGCCTTTCAGATCAACGCTGTAGAGGCTGGCCTCGGCTTCGCCGGCCAGACCGACGATCCAGATGCCGGCGTCCTGCAGATCCTTCATGCAGCGCGCGAGGTTGGTCACGCGCACCAGCGGTACGCGCTCCGCGCCGCCGGCTGCGACCTTGCGCGCCGTGGGCGTGAGCGTGGCCGCGCGGTCCTTCGGCACGATCACCGCGGTGGCGCCGGCGGCCGCCGCCGAGCGCAGGCAGGCGCCGAGGTTGTGCGGGTCCTGCACGCCATCGAGGATCAGCAGCAAGGGTTTCGCGGCCGCTTCGATCAAGCCTTCGAGGTCGCGCTCGTCATAGCTGCGCGTCGACTGCACGCGGGCGATCACGCCCTGGTGGCGGGCGCCGGCAGCCTGACGATCGATCTGGTCCAGCGGCACGAAGCGCAGGGCCACGCCCGCCGCCTTGGCAGCGCTGCCAATCTCGGCCAGCCGCGGATTCTTGGCCTTGCCGTCGATCAGGACCTCGGCGAGGTCCTGACCGGCTTCCAGCGCCGCGGCAACGGCATTGATGCCGGCGATCCAGTCACTCATCGGCGCGCGCTCACTTGCTGATCCCCACCTTCTTCGATTTCTTGCCGCCCTCGACCAGACGGAAGTCGATCTTGCGGTCTTCGATCGAGGCGCGCAGCACCAGTACGCGCACCTTGTCGCCGAGCTGATGCACGCGGCCCTGACGCTCACCGCGCAGCAGGCGCTGGGCGGGGTCGAAATGGTAGTAGTCGTTGGGCAGTTGGGTCACGTGCACCAGACCGCTGATCTTGGATTCGTCGAGTTCGACGAACAGGCCGAAGCTGGTGACGCCGGCGATGGTGCCGTCGAACTCCGCGCCGACGTGGCGCTCCATGAAGGCGCAGCGATAGCGCTCGTCGACCTCGCGTTCGGCTTCCTCGGCGCGGCGGCTGCGCTCGCTGCACTGCAGGCTGAGCGCGGCCATGTCGTGGGCGGCATACAGGTAGTTGGTGGCGCGGCCGCCGCCGAGCGCGTGCTTGATCGCGCGATGCACCAGCAGGTCCGGGTAGCGCCGGATCGGGCTGGTGAAGTGGGCGTAGGCTTCCAGCGCCAGACCGAAGTGGCCGATGTTTTCGGGCTGGTACACGGCGAGTGCCTGCGAGCGCAGCAGCACCGTTTCCAGCAGCGCGCAGTCGTCGCGCTTGCGGATCTTGCGCAGCAGGGCGGTGTAGTCGGCCGGCGTCACCTTCGACCACTCCGGCAGCTTCAGCGCGAAACCCTTCAGGAACTCCAGCAGCTCGCCGTACTTCGACTCCGGCGGGCGGTCGTGCACGCGGTAAGGCGCGGGCATGGCCTTCTTCAGCAGGAACAGCGCGGCCTGCACATTGGCCGCGATCATGCATTCCTCGATCAGCTTGTGGGCGTCATTGCGCGGCTGCGGGGCGGCCTGGATGACCTCGCCGGCCGGGCCCAGGCGGAACTCGACCTCGGTGCTTTCGAACTCGATAGCCCCGCGCCGTTGCCGCTGCGCCGCCAGCACATGGAACAGGGCGTACAGGTTCTCGACATGCGGCAGCACCGCCCCGAGCTGCGCCCGCGCACCCTCGTCCTGCTCACCCACTGCCTGCCAGACCTGGGTGTAGGTCAAGCGCGCATGCGAGCGCATCACCGCCTCGTAGAAACTCGACTTGGTGACTTCGCCCTCGGCGTCGATGCGCATGTCGCAGACGAAGCACATGCGGTCGACTTTCGGATTGAGCGAGCAGATCCCGTTGGACAGGGTCTCCGGCAACATCGGCACCACGAAGCCGGGGAAGTACACCGACGTCGCGCGCTTCTGCGCTTCGTCGTCCAGCACGGTGCCCGGACGAACGTAGTGCGATACATCGGCGATCGCGACGATCAGGCGGTAGCCGTTGCGGGTGGTTTCGCAGTACACGGCGTCGTCGAAGTCACGCGCGGTCTCGCCGTCGATGGTGACCAGCGGCAGGCCGCGCAGATCGACCCGGTCGCCGACTTCATGAGCGCCCACTTCAAGGCTCACGCCCGCGGCCTGCTGCAGCACTTCTTCAGGCCAGACGTGCGGAATGTCATGACCGTGGATCGCCATCTCCACCGCCAGCGAAGCGGTCAGGGCTTCGCCCAGCGTGGTCAGCACGCGGCCGATCGGCAGACGGTGCGAGGACGGCGCCTGGGTGATTTCGCAGACTACGATCTGGCCGGACCGCGCCTCACCGCGCGCGGTCGGCGGAATCAGGATCTCCTGATGGATGCGGCGATCGTCGGGCACCACCGAAGCGATACCGTCGTTCTCCTGGAATCGGCCGACCAGGCGCTGGGTGCGGCGCTCGAGCACCTCGACGATCGCGCCTTCGGGACGACCGCGACGATCCAGCCCGGTGACGCTGACCAGCACGCGATCGCCGTGCAGCACCTGGCGCATCTGCGCCGGCGGCAGGAACACGTCGTCGCCGCCGCCGTCGCGACGCAGGAAACCGAAGCCGTCGGCATTCGCCAGCACCACGCCGGCGATCAGATCGAGCTTGGTGGCTGGGGCATAGCCGCCGCGGCGGTTCACCAGCAGCTGGCCATCGCGCAACATCGCGCGCAGCCGGTTGCCCAGCGCATCGAAGCGCTCAGGCGAAGTCAGCTGCAGATCCGCCGCAAGATCCTCGGCGGTGACCGGCTCACCCTTGGACTCGAGGTGGGCCAGGATCGCCTCGCGGCTGGGAATGGGAAACTCGTAGCGGCTGGCCTCGCGCTCGGCGAAGGGGTCCACCACCGGTGGCCTCGCGCCACGTCCGCGTGGCCTCGGCAACACCGCTTCGGGCGATGCACTGCGCGAAGGTGGCGGCGGCAGCGGCACGCTGGGGAGGTCGGGCAGCCACGGCGCGGGCTTGGAAGACTTGCCGCGCGGCTTGGCGGGGCCGGCGGACGCACCGCCCTGGGATTTCGAGGCACCGCCGCGGCGCGGGGTGGGTTTGCTGGGACGTTTGCTCATCCGCGCATGGTACACGCCAGCAAAAACGCCCCGCGCCCACCCGTTGACAGTACCGGCCACCATCCGTAAAGTGCGCGGCTCTTCGGTGTCGCGTCGCAAGCCGCGCATCCTGAGACACCTGCCCAGGTGGCGGAATTGGTAGACGCACTAGTTTCAGGTACTAGCGGGGCAACCCGTGGAGGTTCGAGTCCTCTCTTGGGCACCAGATTGAAGACAGAAGGCCCGTTCGAAAGAACGGGCCTTCTGCTTTTGGGGCTGATCGACAGACTCGCGCAAAAGTCAGAGCATCGAAGCCGGTTTCGGCCAAGCTGCGTTTTTCGACCGGGGCGCTTCGCTCTCTGGGTAGAGCCTGGACCGTGGGGAGGGGCTCGTGAGGCTCCGATCGATCGCAGGCTCGCGCTCCGCCCTGCCCCTCATGCGGCACTGCTCGCCACGTTCTCCCCTGGGGAGAAGAACGAAGCGCGGGTCGGCCGGCGTGGCGGCAGGTGCATCGCTCGCCTCGCGAATCCCGAATCCCTCTGCCTCCGCCTGCACGGCGGAGGCAGAGGACCAATCAGTGCTCCACGCCGCCTTCGCCCTGCACGTGGCCGTGCTCGATTTCCTCGACGCTGGCTTCTCGCACTTCGAGGATTTCGATATCGAAGCTGAGCTGCTTGCCGGCCATCGGGTGATTGAGATCGATATCGACGACGCTCATCCCGACTTTCTTGATGGTGATCGGACGAGGGCCCTGCTGGGTCTGCATCATCACGGTCTGGCCGACGGCCAGCGGCATGTTCTTGAAGTGTTTCTTGGGTACGCGCTGGGTCAGCTCGTCACGATAGGGGCCGTAACCGTCTTCCGGGCTGACTTCGACCTGGACCGTATCGCCGGTCTCGCGCCCTTCAAGCGCCCGGGTGACGCCGGGGATCAGGCCGCCCTTGCCGAACAGCACCGCCAGCGGCTCGCCCACGCTGCGCGAGCTCTCGACTTCGCGGCCGGCTTCGGACACGGTGTAATGGAAACGGACGACGCGGTTTTCTTCGACTTTCATGCTGAGGACTTCGCTGGTGATCGGATTGGACGAAACGCGCAAGGATAGCGGTCACCCGCGCCTGCGTCACGGCGCGGCGCGAATGCTTGTTCTGGCCGGCGCGCTGGCGCTGGCCGCCTGCGGGACGGCGCCGAAGCGGGAACCGACCGCCGGAACGACCGGGGCCGGCAGTGCCCAGACCGGCAGCGGAGTGATCGGCCACGTGGCGCAGGACGTGCTGTTTCTTGCCATCTCGCTGGTGGGTACGCCCTACCGCTACGGCGGCAACACGCCGCAGGGCGGGTTCGACTGCAGCGGGCTGATCGGCTACGTATTCCGCCAGGCGGCCGCACTCAGCCTGCCGCGCACCACCCGCGAGCTGCAGGCGATGCGCGGCCGCGACGTGCGCCGCGAAGCGCTGGCCTCGGGGGATCTGGTCTTTTTCGGCGCGCGCGGCCGGGTCAATCACGCCGGCATCTACGTCGGCGAAGGGCGCTTCGTGCATGCGCCGAGCAGCGGCGGCACCGTACGGCTCGATGCGCTGGACGGCCACTACTGGCGCGACAGCTATCTCGGTGCGAAGCGCGTGCTGTGAAAGCCCGCGTAGCAAGACGTGTCGACTGTGGCCGCCTATCGACGCCTTCGCGAAAGCGCCCGGATGAAACACGCGATCCGGGTCGGACGCCCTGCCGGCCGCGGCTGGACTCCGCCGGCACCTGAACCGCGCCGCAAGATTCAGGGTGACCTTGGCGCCCGTGTGCTGTAGTCTCCGCGGCGCCCCGAGGTGCCGTGCGCTCTCCCCAGGGCCTGAGTTCCCGATGTGGCCATGCCACGCCAGGAAACGCCGGGTCCAGCCGCCGCCCTTATCCCTCCTCGGAGCTGTCCCCGATGCGATGTCCGCATCGGCGGTCGCAGGCGAATCCTCGCCATGTCAGTTTTTCCCTTGAGCGCGGTTGCAGGGAGCGCTCGGGACCGTCACGGAATCTCCCATGTCCTTTGAAACCCTCGGGCTCTCCAGCCCGCTGCTGCGCGCGTTGTCCGATCTCGGCTACACCCAGCCCACCGAAATCCAGACCCAGGCCATCCCCCACGTGCTGCAGGGCCGTGATGTGCTGGCCGGCGCGCAGACCGGCACCGGCAAGACCGCTGCCTTCGCGCTGCCCTTGTTGCAGCGTCTCGCCGGCGGCCAGCCCGCCCAGGGCAAGCGCCCGCGTGCGCTGGTGCTGACTCCGACCCGCGAACTCGCCGCCCAGGTGCAGGAAAGCATTCGCGAGTACGGCAAGCAGCTGCGCATCCGCTCGACCACGGTGTTCGGCGGCGTCGGCATGAGCCCGCAGATCGACGCGCTGCGTCGCGGTGTCGACATTCTGGTGGCGACCCCCGGCCGCCTGATCGACCACCTCGGCCAGGGCACGATCGACCTGTCGCACGTTGAAGTGCTGATCCTCGACGAAGCCGACCGCATGCTCGACATGGGCTTCCTGCCCGCGATCAAGCGCATCGTTTCGCGGGTGCCGCATACCCGTCAGACCCTGCTGTTCTCGGCCACCTTCGCCGACCCGATCCGCGAACTGGCCCAGCAGTTCCTGAAGAATCCGGTCGAGGTCCAGGTCGCCGCGCGCAACAGCACGGTGGCGATGATCGAGCACGTGGTCTATCCGGTCGACACCGCCAAAAAGCGCGACCTGCTGCTGCATGTGCTGAGCCAGGACAGCCGTCGCCAGACACTGGTGTTCAGCCGCACCAAGCACGGCGCCGATCGCCTGGTCCGCCAGCTCGAGGCCGCTGGCCTGCGCGCCGCCGCCATTCACGGCAACAAGAGCCAGGGCGCGCGCACCAAGGCGCTGAGCGACTTCAAGTCGGGCCGCGTGACCACGCTGGTCGCGACCGACATCGCCGCCCGCGGCATCGACATCGACCAGCTGCCGGCGGTGATCAACTTCGATCTGCCGATGGTCGCCGAAGACTACGTGCACCGTATCGGCCGCACCGGCCGCAACGGCAGCACGGGACACGCGATCTCGCTGGTCTGCCACGAGGAAGCCGGCCAGCTGCGCGACATCCAGCGCCTGATAGGTCGCGAGATCCCGCAGGAGCTGATTGCCGGTTTCGAGCCGCATCACCCCCTGCAGATCAATCGCCCGACCTCCCGCCCGGCCGGCGCGCCTAAGCCGCAGGCCCGTCGCGGTGGCGGTGCACGTCCGGGCAGCAGCGGCCGCCCGGGGGCGCAGTCGAACTCCGCAGGCGGCAACGGCACGCCGAAGCCGGCAGGCCAGAACCACGGCCACGCCCGCCGTGCGCACGGCGGTGAACGCAGTCGCTGACGTCTGTCGCCGTCGCTGATGACGGCTTCGATGGCGGCACGCTGAACCCTGACAGGCCCGCCACGTGCGGGCCTGTCACGTTGTGGCCCCGGCACACTCCGGCATTCGGGCGGTCGCCGTGTTCCGCGACGCAGCCCTTCACTGGCGACACCACCGAGTTACTCTCGTCCGCGGCGACTTCTCACTCCGGGAGACCCCATGCTCAGTCAACTGCTCAGGCTGCTGCCCAATTTCCTGCGTCGTCGCCTTGAGCGCCTGCGCTTTCCGCAGCTGGCGCTGGTCACCGGCCTGCTCTTTCTGATCACGCTGTTCGTGCCTGACCCTCTGCCCTTCGTCGACGAGTTGCTGCTGCTCTCCGGCACCCTGCTGCTGGGCAGCTGGAAGCACCGTCGCGAAGAGCGGGCGCCTTCTTCGGGAAAGCCGCCGATCGACGGCGAAGCACGCCGCGTCGACACCCGCTGAAGAACACAGCGCGATCGCGCCCATGCACTTCATCGACAGCCACTGCCATCTCGATGCGCCCGAATTCGATGCCGATCGCAGCGCCGTGCTCGATGCGGCGCGTGCAGCCGGAGTGATCGCCCAGATCATTCCGGCGGTCAGCGCAGCGGCGTGGCCTGCCCTGCGTAGCCTCTGCGCGGCTGAGCCGGATCTGTTTCCCGCCTACGGATTGCACCCGATGTTCCTGCCCGAGCATCGTCGCGAACACCTCGATGACCTGCGCGTTTGGGTGCGCCGCGAACAGCCGGTGGCGGTGGGCGAGTTCGGCCTGGACTTCTACGTGGAGTCGCTGGATCCGGCGGAACAGCAGGTTTACTTCGACGCGCAGCTGGCAATCGCTGCCGAGGCCGGGCTGCCGGTGATCCTGCATGCGCGTCGCGCGGTCGAGGCCACCCTGCTTGCGCTCAGGCGCTACCGCGGACGCTTGCACGGCGTGGTGCACAGCTTTGCCGGCAGCGCCGAACAGGCCCGCCAGCTGTTCGACCTCGGCTTCATGCTGGGCATCGGCGGCCCGGTGACCTACCCGCGCGCGCAGCGCCTGCGGGAGCTGGTCTCCAGCATGCCGATCGACCATCTGCTGCTGGAGTCGGACGCACCCGACCAGCCGCTGATGCCCTGGCGCGGCCAGCGCAATCTGCCCTCGCGCGTGCTCGACGTAGCGGTCTGCGTGGCCGCGCTGCGCGGCGAAGCCTTGGCGCATGTGGCCGAACGCAGCAGCGCGAACGCAGCCCGACTGTTTCGCCTTCCCGCACAGAACTGAACAGTCCGATTTACGCGCTGCCACGAACCTCGCCGCCGCAGCGCAACACGCAGTGAGCGATTCCTGGACGACCCGACCGCCGCTCCGGACCTCCGCAGAAAGTGATTGACAGCGATGTCAGTTTGCGCAAAGTTAGCGTCCACGGCGCGACAAGACGCCTGAATCTCCGCCCCTGGGCGGAGGCGTTCCAGCGGTGGGAGGGACATCGTGAGTTCATCGGATTCAGCCGACTGCTGCGCGCAGTCCACGGCGCGGGCACGTATGAGCCTGGCGGCAGGGCGCCCCAGTCGGGCGCTCACCTCGCTGTTCGCAACAGCGACCTTCGTTTTCGGATCGGGCTGTGCAGTGGCCAATCCCAGCGCTCTGTCACCCCACGTGGACCCCGCCGCATGGCCGCAGGCTCAGCCCGGCCTCAAGCGCGAGGATGCTATTGAGGCACGCGTGGCCAATCTGCTGGCGCGCATGAGCCTTGAGGAGAAGGTCGGTCAGGTGATCCAGGCCGACATCGCCAGCATCACGCCTGAGGATCTGCGCAGGTATCCCCTGGGTTCCATACTCGCCGGCGGCAACTCCGCGCCCGGCGGCAAAGCTTTCGCCACCGCTCCGGAATGGCTGGCCCTTGCCGACGCTTTCCATGCCGCCAATGCGAGCCGCGGCGGCACCGCCATTCCACTGCTGTTCGGCATCGATGCGGTGCACGGCCACAACAACGTCATCGGCGCGACCCTGTTCCCGCACAACATCGGCCTGGGCGCGACCCGCGATCCCGAGCTGGTCGGACGCATCGCCGAGATCACCGCCCGCGAGCTGCGCGTAACCGGTGCGGAATGGACGTTCGCGCCTACCCTGACGGTACCACGCGACGACCGCTGGGGCCGCAGTTATGAAGGATTCTCCGAAGATCCGGCGCTGGTCGCGAGCTATGCCGCCGCCGTGGTCCACGGACTCCAGGGCGAGCCGGGCACATCCGACTTCCTTGGAGAAACCCGCGTACTGTCCGCCGCCAAGCACTTTGTCGGCGATGGCGGCACTGCGGATGGGCGCGACCAGGGCGACACCCGCGTCACGGAAGCCGAACTGCGCGACATCCATGCGGCCGGCTATCCGCCCGCTATCGCCGCCGGCGTGCAGACGGTGATGGCCAGTTTCTCGAGTTGGAATGGCGTCAAGCTCCACGGCCACCGCGGCCTGCTCACCGACGTCCTGCGCGGACGCATGGGCTTTGACGGCTTCGTGGTCGGCGACTGGAACGGTCACGGGCAGGTGCCGGGCTGCACGCCCACCGATTGCCCGGCCTCGATCGAGGCGGGCGTCGACATGTTCATGGCGCCGGACACCTGGCGTGGGCTGTTCGACAGCACGCTGGCGGCAGCGCGCAGCAAGCGTCTGAGCCGGGAGCGTCTGGACGAAGCCGTGTCGCGGATCCTCCGCGTCAAGCTGTCGATGGGCCTGATGGACGCGCCCAAGCCCTCGGCGCGCGCGCTGGGTGGACGCTTCGAGCTGATCGGCGCCGAGGCGCACCGGGCGGTCGCGCGCGAAGCCGTACGACGCTCGCTGGTGCTGCTGAAGAATCAGGGCCAACTGCTGCCGCTCGACCCGCGCACCCGCATCGGCGTCGCCGGCGATGGCGCCGACAGCGCCGCCAAACAGAGCGGCGGCTGGACCTTGACCTGGCAGGGCACCGGCACCCAGCCCTCGGACTTTCCGGGCGCGACCTCGATCTGGCAGGGCCTGCGCGCGCAGGTCGATGCGGCCGGCGGCAAGGCCGAGCTGGCGGTCGATGGCCGCTTCCAGCAGCCTCCCGACGTCGCCGTGGTGGTGTTCGGCGAAGACCCGTACGCAGAGTTCCAGGGCGACGTCGACACCCTCGCCTACCGGCCGGAGGACCGCCGCGATCTGGAGCTGCTGCAGCGCCTTCGAGCCGATGGCATTCCCGTGGTGTCGGTGTTCCTGTCGGGTCGCCCGCTGTGGGTGAATCGAGAGCTGAATGCCTCCGACGCCTTTGTTGCGGCCTGGCTGCCCGGCAGTGAGGGCGGCGGCATCGCCGACGTGCTGCTGCGCAGCGCCGAGGGCGCCCAGCAGTTCGACTTCCACGGCAAGCTTTCGTTTTCGTGGCCGGCGCACCCGCAGCAGTTCAGCCTCAACGTCGGCGATCCCGAGTACACCCCGCTGTTCGCCTACGGTCATGGCCTGCGCTACGGCGACAATGGCGAGGTACCCGTCTTGCCGGAGGACTTCGATCTCTCGGCCGTCACCCGCGCGGGCCAGTGGTTCGCCCGCGGCGCGCTGGCTGCCGGTGCCCGCTTTGAACTGCTGGATGCCGAGGGCCGCCGCACGGTGGAAGGCAACGGCCCGCTGCAGAGCCCCGCCGGCGCACTGGAGTTCCGCGCCGTTGATCGCCAAGCCCAGGAAGACGCGCGTCGTCTGCGCTGGTCGGGTCCGGCAGAACTGCGACTGCGCGTGTCCGAGGCGATCGACATCGAACGCGAAACCAATGGCGATGTCCGCTTGGTGCTGCTCCTGCGTGCGGACACGCTGGGGCCCGAGGGCCTGAGGGTCGGCATGGGCTGCGGCGACGACTGCGGCGCCGCGCTCGACGTCGCCCCCCAGCTGCAGGCATCGCTGGGCCGATGGCAGCGCGTGGCGGTGCCCTTGAAGTGCCTGCGCAGCGCGGGCCTGCGCACCCAGCAGGTGGAGAGCGTGCTGCGACTCGTCGCAGACGCAGGCACGGAGCTGCGCATCGCGGGGGTCGAACTCGGCACCGATGCCGATCTGCTGATCGACTGTGCGAGCACGCAATGAAGCAAAGCCCGCGCGCATGCGCGGGCTGACAGCGACTTCACCGGTACACCAGCCGGTGTGAAGAGGATTCCCGTCGCGACGCGGCGGGTGTTTGTGGCAATCAACAGGCGCACGGGCGAACACAGCCGCAGGTGCCGGGAGGAAACCAAATGCGCAGCACCATCCATCAGGGCCGGCACGCGCCGCGCCACCATCGTCTGGCCGTCGCCACCGCGGTGGCGCTCACTGCGATCGTTCTTTCCGGCGCCGCGTCAGCGCAGGAAGAGAGCACCGAAGAGCGCGCCAAGGAACTCGACACCATCACGGTGACCGTCGACCGCCGCGAGCAGGATCTGCAGAAGTACGCCGGCACCGCCCAGGCCTACAGCGGCGACGAACTGCGCGCGCTCGGCATCAACAACGAGCTGCGCAACATCCAGGTCGCTGTGCCAGGTTTGAGCATCGCCAACCAGGAAGGCAACGTCGAAATCTTCATCCGCGGCGTCGGATCCTCGAACAACACCGAGCTGGGTGACCCTGGCGCAGCGCCGCACATCAACGGCGCCTACATCGCGCGACCGCGCGGCCTGGGTGCGATGTTCTTCGATGTCGAGCGGGTGGAAGTCAACAAGGGTCCGCAGGGCACGGTGCGCGGCCGCAACGCCTTGGGCGGCAGCCTCAACATCGTCACCGTCAAGCCGCAGCTGGGTGAGACCAGCGGCTATGCGCTCGCCGAGTTCGGCAGCCGCGACCACGTCGGCGGCGAATTCGGCCTGAACCTGCCCCTGGGCACGACCGCGGCGATGCGCCTCTCGGGCTACCACGTCGAGAAGGACACGTCCTACAGGAACGTTGGCGATCCCTCGCTGAAGCCCGCCGGCTTCCAGGAAGAGGACGCCCTGCGTCTGTCCTTCCGCTGGGAACCGAACGATGCGCTGAGCGTGTTCCTGATGGCCGACTACGGCCAGGAAGGCGGCACCGGCTATCCGGGCGCCAACATCTACGGCGCCGCCCGGGAGGGCTTCTCGCCGGATGACCTCGACCTGCGCGAAGTCGTCTACTTCGGCAATCAGGGCACGCTGGACTCCACCAACAAGGGTGTGATGGCCAGCATCGGCTATGACTTCGGCGGCCTGCGGGTGGAGTACAACACCTCCTACCGCGATGTCGACTACACCCAGACCAACGCGAACAGCGCTGGCATCAACTGGCCCGGACGCAACCTCGAACAGCGGCCGCTGGGCAGCAGCGACGGCTCGCGTCCCGACTACGATCTGTTCTCCACCAACTACTGGGAAACGCTGTCGAAGTCGCAGACCCACGAGCTGCTGTTCTACTCGCCGGAGTCGGTGCGCTTCCGCTGGACTGCAGGCGGCTTCTACTTTGACGAAGACCAGCAGGTCGGACTGTTCTCACTCGCCGACAAGGGCGTGTTCTACTCCGGCACCGAGTTCACCATGCCGGACGTTCGCAGCGACTCCTGGGCAGTGTTCGGCGACGGCACATTCGACGTCAACGAAACCTTCCGCATCAAGGGCGGCCTGCGCTACACCGAGGAGTCCAAATACCGCTACGGCATCGGTGGCAACTGGACGATCGGCCTCGGCGCCGAGGACGGCTGCTGCTTCTCTGTGCGCCTTGGCACGCCTGGCTTCCTGCCGGCGCTGACGCGGCGTCCGAACTTCGACGTGCGCGGCATCACCACCAACGCCGAACGCGCCCGTTTCCTGCTTCAGGGCATTCTTGCCGGCGGTCGCAACGACACGATCTTCCAGCAGATCGGCCCGATCGCGAACGGCACCCTTCCGAACGGTGGCTGCGTCGATCGACCGGACACCGGCGGCAACAACCTGACCTGCTCCCCGAACGGATCGCATCCCTGGATCGTGCTGGGCATCCCGTCGCAGCAGGAAGGCAGCAGCGAATTCGACTTCAACGACTTCCGCATCGGCTTCGAGAAGGACCTGTCGGACGACCACCTGCTCTACGGCACGCTCACCACCGGCCACAAATCAGGCGGATTCAACGACAGCTTCAACGTCGACGTGATTCCCGAGACCTACAAGCCCGAGAAGATCACGGCGTTCGAGCTCGGTTCGAAGCAGAGCTTCGACTTCCTCGGCCGGCGCTCGACCTTCAACGTCGCGGGCTTCTACTACGACTACCGCGACCAGGTCTTCCAGGACCTCACGGCCATCGCCTTCAACCCCGAAACCGGCGAGGCCACCGGCTTCGCGCTGGCCAACCGCAATGTCGGCAAGTCCGAGATCATGGGCCTGGAAGCCGAGAGCGTGCTGAGCCTGTCGCAGGACTGGACCCTCAGCCTCAACGCACTGCTGCTGGACACCGAGATCAAGAGCGGCGTGGTCGCCGACGTGCGCAGCATCGACTTCGGCCTGGGCGGCGTGACCTCCGAGATCGATCTCTCCGGCAACGAGCTTCCGTTGTCCTCGAAGCTCACCCTGAACGCGCGCCTGCAGCACATGTTCGAACTTGGCAACGGCCTGTTCGACTGGCAGATCCTTGCCAGCTACCGCTCGGCCTACTTCCTCACCCAGTTCAACAACCGTGATGTGGTCTTCGTCGGTGATACCGCCGGCACCGTCTCGCGCGTCGAGGACGCCGCTACTGCCGGCTTCCCGGATCGTCAGAGCGCCTACACGACGATCAACGCCGGCGCCGGCTACAGCCCCGCCAACAGCAACTGGCGCTTCGAAGTGTGGGGTTCGAACCTGCTCGGCGACGATGTTTCGCAGAAGGCCCTGGTGGGTTCGCAGCTGAACATCCGCTTCCTCAACGATCCACGTACCTACGGCCTGCGGGTGCGCTACCAGTTCTGATCCGCGGCGTCCGGCTCGATCGAGCCGGCGCCGCATCGGCCAGGGCCTGTGCGGGTTGCCGATTCCATGGAAGGAAGGGCGTCCGCGCGACTCCCAGCCCCCGCCTTGCCACACAGGGCACCGGCAGCGGCGAGCGCGCTGCCGGTGCCCGTGCAAGGCCCCGGCAAGAACAGCCCCATACGCCAACGGCGCGGAGTTCTCCCCGTCTCCGCGCCGCTCTTTTCGACTGACTGACCCAAGGTCCGCACGCCGGGCCAAGGAGTTCCTGTGTCCGCACTCTCAACGCTCGACCTGATCGTAGTTGCCGTTTACGCCGTCGGACTGATCGGCCTCGCCACCTGGATCTCGCGTGAGCCCGCCGGCCATCAGCGCACCGCGAGTGATTACTTCCTCGCCGGCCGCAGCCTGCCCTGGTGGGCGGTGGGCGCCTCGCTCATCGCTGCCAACATTTCGGCCGAACAGATCATCGGCATGTCCGGGTCCGGTTACGCCATGGGCCTGGCCATCGCCAGCTACGAGTGGATGGCCGCGATCACCCTGATCCTGGTCGGCAAGTTCATCCTGCCGGTGCTGCTGCGCTCGGGCATCTACACGATGCCGCAGTACCTCGAACAGCGCTACGACCGCAGCGTCAAGACGGTGATGGCGGTGTTCTGGCTGGGCGTCTACGTGTTCGTCAATCTGACTTCGGTGTTGTGGTTGGGCGCGCTGGCCATCCATGCCCTGACCGGCCTCGACATGAGTCTGGGGCTGGTCGCGCTGGCGGCGTTCGCACTGGCCTACTCGCTGTACGGCGGGCTGCGCGCGGTGGCGATGACCGACATCATCCAGGTCGTGCTGCTGATTGTTGGCGGCCTGATCGTCGCCTGGATCGCGCTCGATCGCGTCTCCGCGGGCGCTGGCGCCTGGGCCGGCCTTTCGACCATGTACGAACGCATGCCCGAGCGCTTCGACATGATTCTCTCGCCGGACAATCCGCAGTACGCCAACCTGCCGGGACTGAGCGTGCTGCTCGGCGGCATGTGGGTGATGAACCTGTCCTACTGGGGCTTCAACCAGTACATCATCCAGCGCGCGCTAGCAGCCGGAAGCCTGCGCGAGGCCCAGAAGGGCATCTTGTTCGCGGCTTCGCTGAAGCTGCTGATGCCGCTGATCATCGTCATCCCCGGCATGGCGGCGCTGTTCCTGGTGCCGGACCTCGCCAAGCCCGATCAGGCGTACCCGGAAATGATGAAACTGGCCCCCTCCGGCATTCGCGGACTGATCTTCGCCGCCCTGATCGCAGCCATCGTGTCCTCGGTGGGCTCGATGATGAACTCGGTCGCGACCCTGTTCACGATGGACCTGCTGCGGCAGTTCAAGCCGGACACCAGCGAGCAGGGTCTGGTCCGCAGCGGCCGCCTCGCCGGGGCCGCCGCGCTGGTGCTGGCGGTGCTCTGCGCACGCCCGCTGCTGGGCGGCTTCGAGCAGGCGTTCCAGTACATCCAGGAGTTCACCGGGTTCTTCACGCCCGGCATCTGCGCGATTTTCCTGCTCGGAGTATTCGTACGCCAGACCACGGCACTCGGTGCCCTGGCAGCGGCGCTGGGATCGTTCCTACTGTCGATCGCCGCACGCACCTGGCTGCCCGAACTGCCCTTCATGGACCGCGTGGGCTACGTCTTTCTGGCCTGCTGCGCGCTGGCGCTGGGCATCTCGGCGCTGCAGGGCTGGAAGGTGCAGCCGAAATCGCAGGCGCTTCCGGCCGGCGGCTTCACCACCAGCACCGGCTTCAACGTCGGTGCGGCGGCGGTGACCGCCCTTCTGATCGCGATCTATGCCGGGCTCGGCTGAGGCGCCGGAATGAACCAGCGCTCGCCGACAGTATCAGCGACCACGCCCGGCGCCGCCGCGCGGCTTCGGCACGGGTCCGGTGCTCGCGCGCAAGCAGAGGCTGTAGGGAACGCGCCGCATGGTGGCCTGACTCGGATCGCGCATGCTCTTGAGCAGCTCGGCAGCGGCGCTCGCGCCCATTTCCCGGGCGGGCTGACGCACGGTTGTCAGCGCCGGAAAGATCTGGCGGGCGATGGGAATATCGTCGAAACCGCAAACCGACAGCTCGGCAGGCACCGAGAGGCCGCGCTCCAGCGCCACCCGCACCACGCCGGCCGCCATGTCGTCATTGGCCGCGAAGATGGCGGTCGGTGGCTGATCCAGATCCAGCAGGGTGCGCGCAGCCTGCATGCCGGAGTCGAACGAGAACTCTCCCTGCACCAGCAGCTCGGGGTCGAAGGCGATGCCGGCGCGCTTGAGCGCATCGCGATAGCCGTCCACGCGCCAGCGCGACGCGCCGTGCGCGACATGGCCACGCACATGCGCGATGCGGCGATGCCCGAGTCCGATCAGATGGGAGACCATCTCGCGCGCCGCCTGGCGCTCGTCGAAGGTGACTCCACAGCCCTCGGCGCGCTTGGGCGAGATGCAGGCGAAGGGCACGCCCACGGAGCGCAGATGGGCGAGCAAGGCGTCGTTGTCCGTGAGCGGCGGTGTCAGCACGAGGCCGCCCGGGCGCGACTGCGCGATCAGCGAGTCCACCTCGCGCAACAGGTCGGCGCGATCGAAGCGCAGCGGACACAGCAGGGTCTGGTAGTGCTGGCTCTGGCAGGTGTCCAGCACACCGCTGATGATCTCCATCAGATAGCTGTCCGAAGGGTTGTCGTAGATCACCCCGATCAGATACGAGCGACTGGCGGCCAGGCTGCGCGCCGAAGGGTCCGGCCGGAAGTTCAGCTTCTCGATCGCTGCACGCACACGCTGCTCGGTCTGCGCGCGCACGTTGGGCTCGCTGTTGATGACGCGGGAAACAGTCTTCGGCGACACCCCCGCCGCTGCCGCCACATCGTCGATGGTCACCCGACCCGCCATTCCCGTGTTTCCCCGTTGATTTCCGCCATCGCGCTGACAGCGATATCAGTGCGCAAGCATACCCGCGCCGCAGTCCGGGCGCGCCGGTGAGGACGATCCGACGATGAGCCTGCTGCTCGACAAGCGCCGCGAACCCGCGACCTCCGCCCATCTGCGCTGCCTCGCTGCCGACATTGGCGGCACCAACGCACGCTTCGCCACTGCATCGCTGGGCGAGCACGAACGCGTCAGGCTCAGCGCCCAGTGCAGCCTGAAGGTTGCTGAGCACGATGGCATCGAGTCCGCCCTGGAAACCTACTTCCGCGACAGCGGCGAACCGGTGCCCGAACGTGCGGTGCTGGCCGTGGCCGGCGCCGTTCTGGATGACCAGGTGATCCTTACCAACAGCCGCTGGAGCTTTTCGATACAGGCGCTCAAGCGGCGCATCGGCTTTGCCGAACTGCAGGTCATCAACGACTTCGCGGCGGTCGCCTGGGCCGTGCCGGGGCTCAGCGAAGCCGACCTGCATCCGATCGGCAATGCGCCCGGCGCCGCCTTTGACACGGCCGCCGTGCAGGTGGTTCTGGGGCCGGGCACGGGGCTCGGTGCCGCAGTCATCCGCCGCGATGCGCGCGGCCTCGCCGTGCTGGAAACCGAGGGCGGCCACGCCAGTTTCGCGCCGCATGACGAGCGCGAGATCTTCATCCTGCGCTTCCTGCAGCGCCGGTACGGACGCGTCTCCTACGAACGCCTGCTCTGCGGCGAGGGTCTGGTGAACCTGCACGACGCCTGCGTGCACATGGCGCGCGGCCGCGAACTGCGTCTGCACGATTCGGCGGCGGTCGTCGCCGCGGCGCATGCGGGCGATCCTGACGCACGCAGTGCGATCGACCTGTTCTGCAGCATCCTCGGTCGCTTCGCCGGCGATGCGGTGCTGCTCTACGGTGGCTGGGCGGGCGTATTTCTGGCCGGCGGCCTGCTGCCGCATGTGCTGGATGAGCGCGGCGAGTCGCTGTTTCGCGCCGCCTTCATCGACAAGGGCCGGTTCACGCCACTGCTGGCGCGGACGCCAACCTTCCGCATCGGCACACCGGACGTCGGCACGATGGGCGCGGCACGCGTCGGGCTGCTCGGATGAGCAGGCGCCTGCGCTGCGCGGTCGGTGTCGCCCTTCCGCTCCTGGCGCTGGCGGACAGCCCTGTGGTGGCCGCCACTGCACGCGATGTCGGCTACGCGGCACAGGCGCCGGCCATCGACGGCCGCGCCGACGAAGAGGTCTGGGCCGACGCGCCCTGGCGATCACTGACCCACGCACTGGTGGGCGAACCGTCCACCAGCGCGGCGGACTTCTCCGGCCGCTACCGGCTGCTGTGGCGCGAGGACGCGCTCTACCTGCTGGCGGAAATCCGCGACGCCGTGCTGAGCGACGGCCAGCCCGACCCGCTGTTGGACTACTGGGCGGACGACGCCCTGGAGATCCTCGTCGACGAAGACGCAAGCGGCGGTGACCACCAGCACAACCACAGCGCCTTCGCCTACCACGTCGCACTCGACGGGCAGGTGGTGGACATCGACACCGACGGCCGCCCTGCCCTGTTCAATGAACACGTGCAGGCAGCTTGGCAACGCGCGCCGGACGCCCCCCATGTGCTGGTCTGGGAGGCGCGCATCCACCTGTACCCGGACCCGACGAGGCTGGGCGCGGGCGAGGCCTGGCAACGCCGCGAACTCGCCTCCGGCGACACCGTCGGCTTCGCGCTGGCCTGGTGCGACAGCGACCGCGCTGGCGAGCGCAGTCGGCTGGTGGCGGATATCGACATCGTGGCGGTCGACGGCGACCGCAACCGTCTGTACCTCGATGCCGGCACGTTCGCCCGCATCCGACTGCAGCGCTGAACCGCGGGAAGCGTGAGCAACCCTGCGTCCAGCGGCGAAGCGCCAGCAGACCGCCAGAGCCGCCTGCGCTGGAGCGAGCGGCTGGGCTACGGCGCCGGCGATCTCGGCTTCAATCTCTACTGGACGACGATCGCCTCGTTCCTCGCGGCCTTCTACACCGACGTGTTCGGCCTCGGCGCGGCCGCCGCCGGCACCCTGCTGTTCGCGACCCGACTGCTGGACGCGATCACCGATCCGCTGATGGGCGCCATCGCCGATCGCACCCGCACGCGCTACGGCCAGTTCCGGCCCTGGCTGCTCGTCGGTGCGCTGCCGCTGGCGGCGATGGGCGTGCTCACCTTCACCACGCCGGATATCAGCGACAGCGGCAAGCTGGTCTGGGCCTATGTCAGCTTCAGCCTGCTGATGCTGGCCTACACCGTGCTCAGCACGCCCTACTCGGCCTTGAGCGGGGTGATGAGCGCGCGCAGCGAGGAGCGCACGACGCTGAACAGCCTGCGCTTCCTGTTCGCGTTCGGCGGCGGCGCCCTGGTCAACAAGTTCACCCTGCCCCTGGTCGATACCTTGGGCGACGGCGACCCACAGCGCGGCTGGCCGCTGACCATGGCGGTGTATGGCGTGATCGCCTGCGGCCTGTTCGCGCTTACCTTCGCCAGCACGCGCCAGCGCATCGCGCCGCCGCCGAGCCAGAGCAGCACGCCGGCCACGGACGTGCGCGATCTGCTGCGCAATCGGCCCTGGCTGATCCTGTTCGGGCTGGCGATGCTGATCATGCTCACCATCACCCTGCGCGCCGGCTCGGCCTACTACTACTTCACCTACTGGCTGAAGCGTCCTGACCTGCTGCCGGACTACCTGCTGGTGCAGATGCTGGCCTATGCCGCCGGTGCGGCCGCCGCGCCGCTGCTGATCCGCCTGTTCGACAAGGCGCGGCTGCTGGCGGTACTGATGCTGCTGGTGGCGCTACTGTCGTTCGCCTTCTGGTTCGTCGGTCCGGATCAGATCGCCCTGATCTTCGCCCTGAACATCCTGATCAGCCTGGCGCTCGGGCCGAAGTCACCGCTGACCTGGTCCATGTATGCCGACAGCGCCGACTACGGCGAGTGGAAGCACGGACGCCGCGCCACCGCGATGACCTTCGCGGCCGCGACCTTCTCGCAGAAGCTCGGCGGCTCGCTGGGTTCCGCGGCCCTGCTGTGGGTGCTGGCGGCGATCGGCTATGCCGCCAACAGCGCGCAAAGCGGGGCATCGGCGACCGGCATCCAGCTGCTGCAGACGCTGCTGCCCGGCCTGTTCGCGCTGCTCGCCGCCGGGCTGGCCTTCGCGTATCCGCTCACCGGCGCACAGCTGCAGGCGGTGCAGCGGGAGCTGCAGCAGCGAGACGCCCATACCTCGACGGAAGCTGACTCCGCATGCAGGCCACCGAACTGATCCGCCACCGCCCCGGGGCGGTCGAACTGCTGTGCCCCGTGCGCATGCCGCAGGCCGGCACCTTTCTGTGGAACCGCAGCCTGCTGCTGCAGCTGAACTGTCGCGGCTATGCCAGCGCGCTGCACATGCAGCCGGAGCCCGGCAAGTACGCGCGCGCGCCAGTGCTGGAGGCGACCAGTTTCCTGCAGCCCGAACAGCCCCACTACGCCCACCATCCGGGCCGCTTCGTCTACGTCCAGGACGAGGACGGCGGCGCGCTGTTCTCGCTGCCGCATGCGCCGGTGCGCGCACCTGTGCAGGGGTTTGTCTTCCGCGCGCGAGCGGACGGTGTCGACTGGGAAGTCGAGCGCGACGGGCTGCACCTGGCCTGGTCGGTCGGATTGCCGCCGGAGGATGCCCTGGAGCTGTGGACGCTGACCCTGGACAACCCCGGCGAAGCGACATGCCGACTGCGCGTCTGCGTGTACTTCCCGCTGGGCTACATGAGCTGGATGAACCAGTCGGCGCGCTATTCGGCGGCGCTGGGCGGGATCGTCGCGCGCTGCATCAGCGGCTACCAGAAACGCGAGGACTGGCCGCGGATCGCACGCCTATTGAACCGGCGGCCTAAATCCATCAGGCCGCGTACTTGACCTTGGGGTCCTGGAAGTAGGCTTGAACAGCCTCCGGCTGCTGCTCCAGTTTCTTCATATGGTTCTCCGTGGCTAGCCTCAGCTTT
>JBIJCA010000190.1:0-8889 GCA_044344935.1 Aquimonas sp.
GGATGCTGCGTGTGAAAAGCAGCCTTGACCGCCGCAGCCTGCAGCTGGGCGCGCTCGATCTGCAGCACTTCGACGAATGGCAGGCCCTGCAGCTGGCACCACCGCGCTGAGCCTGCGAGCTGCCCGCTGGACTTCACCGCTGAACTGTGTCGCACCCCCCCAAGGAGCACCACCATGAGCACCAAGCCCAATTCGACCCAGGACACCGCCGACACCGTCGGCACCGGCGCCCACCTGCAGTCCGCCGGTCAACACCTGATGCAAGCAGCGCGCGAAGCCGCCAGCGGCGTCGGCGAAGCGCAGAGCGCGGCGCGGGTCGCCCTCAACGATGGCCTTGCCGCCGCCGGGCCCGAGCTGGGCGCCGCCCGCAGCGAGGTCCGCGAAGCCGGTCAGGCAGCGGCAAGCCAGGCCCAGCAGCAGTTCCAGGATCTGCGCCTGCGCTCGGAAGGTTTCGTGCGTGAACATCCGCTGGCCGCACTCGGCATTGCCGCGGCCGGCGGCTTCCTGCTGTCGCGCATGCTGCGTCGCTGAACATGGACGCGCGTGCCGACGGCAATGAACCGGCGGCAGGCGAGCACGCCAGTGAAGCGCCGGGCGCCTCTGCCACCGAGGTGCCCGGCGCGCAGGCGCTGTCCGCGCTGCGCTCGCTGATCAGCGAAGCACAGGCCAGCGCTCTGGCCTTGGCGGCGCTGGCGCGCAGCGAGATCCAGCTCAGTCTCGCGCTGCTGCTGCGCGCCCTGCTGCTTGCCGCCGTCGGACTGCTGACCCTGGGTCTGGCGGTGCTGCTTGGCTGCGCCCTGCTGGTGTCGCTGGGTCTGGCGCTGGGCCTGTCGTGGCCGGCGGCGCTGGCAGCCAGCCTGGCGCTGCTGCTGCTCGCTTCGCTCAGCTGCTGGCTGCTGGCCGCACGAAGACTGCGCGCCTGCGGCCTGCCGCACACGCGTGCGGAGCTGAGGGCGCTGTGGCCGCAGGAACAAGCATGAGCCTGCGACGACATCGCGCCGCGGTTGCAGCGCGCCGCGCCGACCTGCAGGCCCACCGCAGCCGCTGTGCATCGCAGGCCGACGCGCTGGCGCTGCGCGCGAGGGCGCTGTGGCCCTGGCTCTGGGTCGGCGGCGGCATCGTCGTGGGGGTGGCGCTCGACGAGGATCTTGAGCGTCGTCCAGGCAGGCCCCATGCGCTCTCGCTCGGCGGGCTCAGCGCCCTGCCCTGGGGTCTGCTGATTCCCTGGATCGAGCGCGGTCTGGCGAACGCGGACACGGGCAGTCGTCCGCGCGCCCGAGCCTGAGCCCACTCGCTGACGTCGCGAAAGGCAAAGAACCCGGAGCCCTGCGGCTCCGGGTTCTTCATGTACGGCTCTGACGGGACTCAGACCTGCGGTCGTCGACCCATGACCAGCGAGATCACGAACAGCACGAGGAAGACCAGGAACAGGATCTTGGCGATACCCGCGGAGGCGCCCGCAACGCCGCCGAAACCGAGCACGCCGGCGATCAGGGCGATGATGAGAAAGACGACGGCGTAATACAGCATGGATGGTCTCCTGGAGACGGGACGCGCCATTCGCGCAAGCACAGTGCTCCACGCTTCATGCCAGGCGAACTTAGCCCTTCGGATCAGAGGCTTGCGCCTGCAAGGCAGGCGGCGCCGGGGCCCTGGTCGTGCAGGCTGCGGGAATCGTGAGTGCAACTTGCGCGATGCGGGCGGTGCGCCGCCAGGCATGGCCCGGCGCTGTGCGCCGCTTCAGCCGCCAGCGCACGCCGCCTTTGCGCGTGTGGCCGCGGCGCCCTACACCACCGGCGCCAGTGGCAGCTCCAGCACGAAGCAGGCGCCGCCGCCGGGCGCTTCCTCGTACCAGAGTTCACCGCCCATCCAGCGCGCCTCGGTCAGCGCCGCCGAGAGGCCAAGCCCACTCGAACTCTCATCGCCGGTCGGCTGGCTGGACAGCCGCACGAAACGCTGGAACAGCCGCGGGCGCTCCTCGATCGCGATGCCCGGGCCTTCGTCCACCACCGCGAACTGCAGATGTCCGGGCTTGCCGCGCCGGCAGGCCAGGGTGATCGCGCTGCCGGCCGGGGAATACTTGCTCGCGTTCGACAGCAGGTTGCGCATGACCACGCCGAACGCCTCGACGTCCGCCAGCACCGGCTCGATCTGCTGCACATCGCGCAGCAGCCGCTGCCGCTTGTGCGCCAGCACGCTGTCGAATTCGCGCTGCAGCACCTGCAGCAGCAGATCGCCGTCGCAGACCGCGGGCTGGTAGTCACGGCGCAGCTCGACGTCGGCGCGCTGCTCCAGGTAGTTCGAGATGAATGCCATCGTCCGCTGCGCCGACTGCTCGATACGCGCCGCCAGCTCGCGGACGCGCTCGGGGTCATGGGCCTGTTCGCGCAGCACGCCCGCCTTGAGCGCGATCGAGAACAGCGGGTTCTTGAGGTCGTGCGCCACCATGCTGCTGATCTCTTCGCGCTCGCGCACGGCGCGACGCAGACGCTGGCGCAGCTGGCGGGCTTCGGCGTGGGCGCGCACGCGGGCGACCAGCTCCTCGGCCACGAAGGGCTTGGTGAGGTAGTCGGCGGCTCCGGCCTCCAGCGCCTGCACCACGCACTCGCGATCGTGCTCGGCGGTGACGAACAGCACCGGAATATCGGCCAGCTCGGGGTCGTGCTTCAGGCGCTCGAGCACGCCGAAGCCATCCATGCCCGGCATCCGCATGTCGAGCAGGATGGCGTCCGGCGGCTGCGCGCGTACGCGCAGCAGGGCCTGCTCACCGGACAGCGCCGGCATCACGTCGAAGCCGGCCGCACCCAGCACCTCACCCATCAGGCGCAGGTTGGACTGCAGGTCGTCAACGACCAGCACCAGTGGCATCTGCGCTGCGCTTCGGCTTGAGCTCATAGGGACAGTCCTCGGACGCAGCGCGGTGGCGCTGGCGAGGGGCAATCATGCGCGCTTGCGTATCCGCATGCCCGCTCGCCAATTCGTTCAGCGGGCGGACAGATCGGTCATGCAGGGCGCACGCCGCTGCCGCGCGTTCTGCACGGCCGCGCGCCCGGGTGCGCCGGCGTCGCCGGTGCAAGCCCTTGATCGCATGAGGTCTGCCCGCTTGGCACGCTTGCTGATAGGGCATGGATGGGTGCGGCGGACCGGGGTCCGGTACGTCAGCCCCGGATCGAAAGTCCGGTTCGCCCCCTCTCAACTCCCCAGTGCAAGGAGCACATGCCATGAGCACTTCGATGAAAAACGCCGATACCGTGCAGGATCTCGTGCGGATCGCCAACGACGGCGCCGAGTTCTACGGCGAGGCCATGGACAAGACCGAGAACCCGCAGCTGCGCAACGTGTTCGGCCGCATGCGCGAACACAAGCAGCGGGTGGCCAGCGCGCTGCGCGTGCAGCTGCGGCATGACCATCAGGACGCGCCGGAAGACGGCACCGTTGCTGGCAGCCTGCGCCAGACCTATGCCGAACTGCGCGCCAAGTTCAGCAGCAACGACGACAAGATCTATGTGGCCCAGCTGGAACAGTCGGAAGACCGCCTGCTGAAGCACTTCCAGTCCGCGTTGGACGAGGTCACCGACCCCGCGATCAAGGCACTGCTGCAGACCCACGCGCCGCAGATCCGCGCCTGCCATGACGAGATGCGCGCACTGAAGAAGACGTTCAACGCCTGAACCGGCGCCTCGCGCTGCGGCCTTCCGCGGCAGCGCCGATCACCACCGGCAGCCGGACCCTGCACCGATGCCGCACACCCTTCCCCCGCCTGGAGATCCACCATGAACAGCCTCAAGACCTCACTGATCGCCGCTTCGATCGCCGCCGTGCTCATTGCAGGTGTACTGCCGCTTGCCGCACAGGCCACCCAGGAGACACCGCAGCGCAGCGCCGGCCAGACCATCGATGACGCCTCGATCACCGCCAGCGTCAAGACCAAGCTGCTGGCCGACGAACGCACCAAGGGTTTCGACATCAATGTCGATACCGTGCGCGGTGCGGTCACGCTCACTGGCGGCGCCGACAGCGCCGCCGCCAAGCAAGCAGCCACCGAGCTCGCGCGCGAGTCCAGCGGCGTGGTCAGCGTTGACAACCGTCTGGTGGTGGCAGCGCCCGGCAGCCAGGCACGCCAGGCCGCCAACACCGCCACCGCCTCAGGCGAAGTCCGCTCGACCATGACGGATACGGGCGAAGTCATCGACGACGCCTGGATCACCACCAAGGTCAAGTCGCAGCTGGTGGCCGACGCCGACCTGCCGGGTTCGGACATTTCCGTGGAGACCAAGGACAACGTGGTGCACCTGCGCGGCGTGGTCTCGTCCACTGCCATCCGGGCAGCGGCGATCCGCATCGCCGAGGCGACCCAGGGCGTTCGCGGGGTCGATGCCGACAATCTGATCGTCCGCGGCAGCTGATCCGCCGGCACGCGGCCTGAGTGCCGATCCACCAGAACGGCATTGGGCCGCCACGATTCCGGTCGTGGCGGCCCTTTTTCTTGGGTGCTTCTCTTTCGTGGTCTGTCCTTTCCGCCTTGGCGCCGATCACCGGCCCACGGCGAGTGAAAGGTCCAGATGCACCGGCGAGGGCATCGCTCGGCGTTCGTGGCAAAACGCGCTGTGTGAGTTCGCCGCCCAACAACGCGCGCCCAAGCATCGACGCGTGCTGCAACCCTGCGCCGTTGGGCCGCGCCTTCGGCCTGGCCCAATCGACACACCCGCGATGTCATCGCAGGTTGGGCCAAGCGCAGCGCGGCCCAACACTGCTTACGCCAATCAGGGCGGACGCCTCGACTAGCCTCGCGGCTTGCGCTGATCCTCGACGATGCGGCCGTCGACCAGGCGGATGATGCGGTCGCAGCGCTCAGCCAGCCGCGGGTCGTGGGTTACCACCAGCACCGCGAAACTGCGCTCGGCGTGCAGCTGTCGCAACAGGGCGAAGACCTCATCCGCGGTCTGGGTATCGAGGTTGCCGGTGGGTTCATCCGCCAGCAGCAGGGCCGGCTCGCTGACCAGGGCGCGGACGATCGCGACGCGCTGCTGCTGGCCGCCGGAGAGTTCACTTGGCTTGCGGTGGGCGAGTGCGCCCAGGCCCACGGCATCGAGCAGGCGCTGCGCGCGCTGGCGCTGCTCGGCCGAGGGCTTGCCGTAGCGCGCCATCAGTGGCATCAGCACGTTTTCAAGCGCCGAGAACGCAGGCAGCAGGTGATGGAACTGGAACACGAAGCCGATCGATTCGGCGCGCAGCCGGGTGCGCGCGTCGTCGTCCAAGGTGCGGGTCGGCTGGCCGACCAGACTCAGCTCGCCCGCGGTCGGCGAATCGAGCAGGCCGAGCAGGCCGAGCAGGTTCAGCAGCGTGCTCTTGCCGGAACCCGACGGCCCGATCAAGGCGGCGAACTCGCCGCGTTCAAGTTTGAGATCCAGCCCATGCAGCACTTCGATCTCGGCCGGCGTGCCGATCGCATAGCGCTTGGTCAGGCCGTGCAGTTCCAGAACGGGTGAGGACTCAGCCACCGCGCATCGCCTCCACCGGGTCGAGTTTCGCCGCGCGCCGTGCCGGTGCCACCGCTGCCAGCATGCCGACCACGGTCGCCAGCAGGGTCGCGCCGAGGAACAGCTCGGAGCTGACCGCAAGCTCGAAGGAGCCACGGCCCGAGCGCGACAGCCCGGCCGCGCTCCACGCACCGATCAGGCCCGCGCCGCCGAGCGCGCCCAGCGCCGAGCCGAGCAGGCCGACCACGCCGCCCTGAAGCAGGAACACCCGCAGCACCTGGCCGCGGCCGGTGCCCATGGCGCGCAGAATGCCGATCTCGCGTCCGCGCTGGACCACGCTCACCGCCAGCACGCTGGCGATCCCGAAGGCCGCCGACAGGCCGACGAAGAACTTGATCAGGTTGGTCGACATGCTCTGCGCCGACAGCGCGTCGAGCACGTTGCGGTTGAGCGTCATCCAGCTCTCGGCGTTGACGCCGAGACGGGCGCTGATTCTCTGCGCGATCGGCTCGGCTTCGAAGATTTCGGTGACCCGCAGGTCGAGGCTGCTGACCCCGCCCGGCAGATCGAGCAGCGCCTGCGCGGGCTTGAGGGCGGTGTAGACGAAGCGCTGGTCGATATCGCGCACGCCCAGCTCGAAGATGCCGACGATAGTGAACACGTCAGCGCGGCCGTCGCCGGCATCCAGGCGCAGACGATCGCCGAGACGCGCACCCAGTTCGGTGGCGAGCTGACGGCCGATCGCGATGTCGTTGCCGACGATGGCGAAGCGGCCTTCCTGCAGCGAATCCTGCACCGGCACGATGCGGGTGTAGCGCTCGGGCTCGATGCCGAGGATCACCACCGAGCGGCTGGCCGCGCCGCGCCGCGCCAGCGCCGGGCCGGAAGCCAGCGGCGACACCGCGGTGATGTCGTCGGCGGCGAGCAGGGCCTGCTCGATGCGCTGCCACTGGTCCAGCGCACGCAGGCGCTGCGCGCGCTGGTCGACCTGCGAGATCAGGCCGCCCTCGAAGTCGGCGCGCAGCGGCCGCGCCAGATCCTCCGGCGGACGCACGCGGATATGCGCCTGGGTGCCGAGCGTGCGGTCGATGATCTGCTTCTGCAGGCCGCCGATCAGCGCGGTCAGGAACACGATCACGCACACGCCCACGCCGATGCCGCTGATGATCAACAGGCTCTGCGCGCGGCCTTCCAGCAGCAGGCGGTAGGCCAGCAGCCATTCGAACCACAGCGAGTCGAGCGCGCGCTTCAGCATGGCGCCGCGTTCACTGCGCGGCCTGCAGGCGCACGCGGCTGCCGGGCTCGATGGCAAGCCGTGCCGGCAGCACGCGATCACCCGCCTGCAGCCCCTCGATCACTTCGACGCGATCCAGCCCGCGCAGGCCAAGTCGCAGGCTCAGTCGCTCGACGCGGCCAGCGCGCACCGCCAGCACCTCGGCGGCCGCCGCGCGCGGGTTGCGCAGGGCATCCAGCGGCAGGCTGAGTGCATCCTCACGACGGCCGACCTCGATGTCGATCGACACGGTCATGTCCTGACGCAGATAGGCCGGCGGCTGCGGCAGGCGCACGCGCACTTCGACCGTGCCGGTCTGCACGTCGACCGAGGGCGCGATGAAGCTGACCTCGGCCGGCTCGCGACGATCGGGAAAGGCATCGGCCGAGACCAAGGTGGGCTGACCGAGGCTCAGACGGTCGAGGTTGCGCTCATCGACCTGGGCGACGATCTCGATCGGTCCGTCCACCGCGACTTCGACGATGCCGCGACCGGCGCTGAGCACATCGCCGGGTTCGGCCAGTCGACGCAGCACGGTGCCGGCGACGAGGCTGCGCACTTCGCTGCGTTCGAGCTGCGCCTGGGCGGTGGCGATGCGATCGCGCAGCAGGCGCTCTTCGACGCCGCCGACCGCGAGCGCCTCCGCCACGGTCGCCGCGCGCGCGGCCTGGGCCTCGGCGATCTCGCGGGTTTCCTGCGCCTGCTCGGCCTGTTCCTTCGCCACCAGGCCGCGCGCAACCAGGGTCGCCATGCGTTCGGCTTCGCGCCGAGCCTGCTGTGCGCGGGCCCGCGCCTCGCGCAGCGCCGCGGCGCTCTCGGGGCGCTGGCGCAGCTCCAGCTGGGCCAGCGCCGCCTCGGCTTCGTGCAGGCGCGCGCGCAGTTCGTCAGCACGCAGACGCGCGATCAGCTGGCCGGGCTCGACGCGCTCGCCGTCGCTGACACTGCGTTCTATCAGCACGCCGGCGATCTCGCTGCCGAGGGTCACCCGCGAAGGCGTCTCGACGCGCCCGGTGGCGACCACATTGGCGACCAGCGGGCCGCGCTCGACGGTGTAGGCCGCGACCTCGGGGCCGCCCAGCCAGCCGGGCAGGCGCAGCAGCACCAGCAGGACGATCGCGGCGGCCACGAACCAGGGCCAGCGCGGCAATCGGAGTCGGGGCATCGCTTTTCTCACGCAGGTGAAGTCGGTGTGGGGAGGATACGCAGACATCCGCGAAGCCTGCCTTCACGGCCGGGCGATGCAGGGCCGGCGATTCAGAGGGCGCGAATGAACCCGGACGCCCTCGCTACGGCGTCTGAGTTTTCCGCACGCACTCACCGCGTCGCCCGATCCCGCGCGGCTGCGCTCTTGCCAATACCTGCCCGGCCCTCGCGCCGGCGCTCGGGCGTTCGGCGACCCGCGCGGCAGTGCCGCGCAAGCGGGCCGCCTCACCCCGATTCCCCGCTCTCAAGCCACCCGACGGCGCAGGTAGTTGAGCAGATCGATGCGGGTGATCAGGCCGAGGAACTTCTCGCCATCCATGACGATGGCGACGTGGCCGCGCTGGAACACTTCGATCAGGGTTTCCACCGGGGCGCTGACGTCGAGCTTGTCGAGCGTGGTGATCATCGCGGTGGACACCGGATCGCGGAAGCGGGCCTCATCGGCATGCACGTGCAGCAGCACGTCGCTCTCGTCGACGATGCCGACCAGACGCTCGTCTTCCATCACCGGCAGCTGGCTGACGTCGTAGAGCTTCATGCGCTGGTAGGCCACGGTCAGCGCATCGTTCGGCCCGATCACGACGGTGTCGCGCTGCGCATAGGGGCGCAGGATCAGGTCACGCAGGTCGCCGTGCTGCGGCCGGTCGAGGAAGCCGTTGTCGAGCATCCAGTAGTCGTTGTACATCTTCGACAGGTACTTGTTGCCGGTATCGCAGACGAACATCACCACGCGCTTGGGCGTGGTCTGCTCATGGCAGTAGCGCAATGCCGCGGCCAGCAGGGTGCCGGTGGAGGAGCCGCCGAGGATGCCTTCTTTCGCCAGCAGCTCGCGGCCGGCATGGAAGCTGTCGCGATCGCTGACCGCGTAGGCTTTCTTGACGTGGGTAAAGTCGGAGATCGGCGGCAGGAAGTCCTCGCCGATGCCCTCGACCA
>JBIJCA010000192.1:0-8841 GCA_044344935.1 Aquimonas sp.
CCTGGGTGCTGGGGGTCGCCGCGGTGCTGACGGTGGTCGAGTTCGCGGCCGACAAGATCCCCGGGGTCGATTCCGTCTGGGATCTGCTGAGTACGCTGCTGCGCGTCCCGGTGGGTGCCTGGTTGGCCGGCACCACCCTGGCCGGCGCGGATGAGAGCGTGAGCCTGGCTGGCCTGCTCGCCGGCGGCGGCGCCGCGCTGCTCAGTCATGGGCTCAAGAGCGGCGGGCGGGCACTCATCAACACCTCACCCGAGCCGCTCAGCAATTGGTCAGCCTCGCTCGCCGAGGACGGCCTCGCGATCAGCGCGCTGCTGCTGGTCGTGCACTATCCGTGGCTGACGCTCTTCGGCCTCGTAGCGATCAGCCTGCTGGCCTTTGTTGTCCTGCTGCGGCTGGCGAGCGGGCTGGGGCGCGGACTGCGT
Source organism: Aquimonas sp. (assembly GCA_044344935.1). GTDB lineage: Bacteria > Pseudomonadota > Gammaproteobacteria > Xanthomonadales > Xanthomonadaceae > Aquimonas. The sequence continues at coordinate 423 of JBIJCA010000192.1, forward strand.
TCCCTGACCCGTACTTGAGCGGGCGTCGGCGTGGCTGTCGACCGCGCCGATCGACCACGTGCCCCGGCAGCGTGGCGGTAGCATGGAACCTGCATGGCACGGCGACTGCCCGCGCGCAGCCTGTGTGGGTATAGTTCGGGCGCATCCCGGGACATTTGGCGTCTCCGGCGGGCGTCCTCCCTGAACGCAGCCTTGGAAACCCATGTACGCGCAGGACGAAAGCCAGCAGCGGACCGAACTGAGACTCGCCTTCCTGCGCCATCTGCCCAAGCGGATCTATGCTGTGTGCCGTCGCGCCCGGCGTTTCTGCGAGGACGGCTGGGATATCAACGGCCTAAGCCTCCTGCATGAGGACGTGCAGCGTCTCGCAGGAGCAAGCGGGCGCTACGGCGCACTGGAAGCAAGCGAGCAGCTGCTGATGCTGGAAACCCTGCTCGGCGAACTCGCGGAATCCGGCGGGTTGCCCGATGAGCACGGCAGTGGCCATCTGATGGCATTGCTCGACGACTTGCTCCCCCAGCTCGATGCCTCTGCGCTGGATGCCGAGGCCGCCCAGCAGCCCCCGCCGATCGCCGAGCCGGCCAATCACAGCGCGGCAAGTTCGCGCGCACATGCGGAGATTCCGCCGCCAAATTATTGGCGGCGCTGGACAGGCGATGCGCCGCCAGCGAGCGAGACGCTGGCCCTGGCCGAAACTTCGGTGAGCCCCAAGTCTTCTGATCCCGACTCCGTTCTGCGGCCGAAGGCGCCGGCGCCAGCGGCGCCGCCAGCACGGCCGACGGAAAGCGCTCCGAGCAACCCGCGGTCCACGTCCAGCCGTGCCAGCAACGGGCCGGGCGCCGGCCGCCGCATCTACCACCTGACCGACGGGGACGCTCTGGCCTGCGAGCTGGATCAGCGGCTGGAATCCCAGGGCTACGAACTCGAGCTGCTGGAATCTCCGGCCGAACTCAAGGAAATCCTGAATGCGCTGGCGCCCGATCTGGTGATCGTGGACGCCGCCTTCATGAATGACATCGAGGGCGTGGGCGCAGTCCTGCGCGCCACCCGCGAGCGCACCGGCACCCGCCTGCCCATGCTGGTGATCTCGAACGAAGACAGTATCCCCGCCCGCCTGGTGGCGCGACGGGCGGGAGCGGATGCGCTGCTGGTCCGCCCCGAAGGCGCCGAGACGGTCATGGCCAAGCTGGCCGAACTGCTGGTGTCGGCCGGTGAAGCCACCTACCGGGTGCTGGTGGTCGAAGATGACCGCTCCCAGGCGCTGTTCGCAGAGTCCATCCTGCGCAACGCGGGCATGGAAGTGCGTTCAGTGCACGAGGCCTTCGACGTGCTGCAGTCGATGGAAGACTTCCGCCCCGATCTGGTCCTCATGGACCTCTACATGCCGCATTGCGATGGCACCGAGCTGACGGCCCTGATCCGCGAGCGCGAGGAATTCCTGCACACGCCGATCGTGTTCCTTTCCGGCGAGAGCGATCAGGACAAGCATTTCGAAGCGCTGTCGGCCGGCGGCGACGACTTCCTCTCCAAGCCGATCCGGCCAAAACACCTGATTGCCGCGGTCAACAATCGCGTCCGTCGCGCCCGCGCCGTCCAGGAACGTGCCCAACTCAGGGATCCCCGCGACCCCTCCACCGGCCTGCACCGGCGCAGCTACATGCTGGACCGGCTCGCCGAAGTGCTTGCCACCGACAATGTCCGCAATCATCCGGGCGGCCTGCTGTTCCTGGAGATCGAGGGCATTCCCCAGCTGCGCGAGCAGTACGGCCTCAGCACCCTCGAACAGCTGATGTCGGAAGTTGGCAGCCAGGTCAGCGAGGGCCTGACCGAAGGTGAGCTGGCCTGCCGATACAGCGACGGCTGCTACGTCATCTACTCAGGAGAGCGCGACGAAACCGCGCTGGAGCGGCTGGCGATCGAGTTGCGCAATGGCCTCATCACCCACCCGTTCAAGGCGGAAGGCAAGCCGCTGCGGCTGCGTGCGGTGGCCGGCCTGGCATCGTTCAAGCACAACTTCGCTGACGCCGGGGCCATGCTCAACGCCGCCGAGCGGGCTGCTCGCGAGGCGCGCAGCGGTGACCGCGGCGTGCACCGGTTCGCGCCACCGCAGCGGCGCGCCGAGGCGCAGACCAGTGCACTGCTCAGCCTGATCCGCAACGCCATCGACACCGATGGATTCGAATTGCTCTACCAGCCGATCGTGGCCCTGCAGGGCGGCGACGATGCCCAGTACCAGAGCCTGCTCCGACTGCGCGACGATCACGGCCGCCTGCATCCCGCCGCTGCGATCGTGCCGCTGGCCGAGAGCGCCGACCTGATCCTCGAAGTCGATCGCTGGGTGCTGACCCAGGCGATCCGCATGATCGACCAGCGTCGCAGCGGCGCGCGTCCGGTCCGCCTGTTCGTGAGCCAGTCCACCGGCAGCCTGCTGGCGCCCGGGCAGTCGGAATGGATCCGCGCCCAGCTCGCCGCACGCCAGGTCCCGGGCGAATCGCTGGTGCTGGAGCTGCCGCTGGAAGACGTCGAAGCCCGCGCCGACGCCGTCGAAGCCTTCTGCCGCGAACTGATGCCGCTCGGCGTCCAGTTCTGTCTCAGCCGTTTCGACGGTGAACACTCCGCCGAGGCACTGCTCAAGCGTTTGCCCCTGTCCTTCGTCAAGATCGCGCCCAAGTACCTGGCCGCCGCGCAGACGCCGGCCCTACGCGACGAACTCCGCAGTCTGGTCGATCTGGGCCACCGCGCAGGTCTGCAGGTGATCGGCCAGCGGGTGGAAGATGCCCAGGCCGCGGCAACGCTGTGGATGAGCGGGATCGACTACATCCAGGGCAATCTTGTGCAGCAGGCCGCGCGCGAGCTTGAGTTCGACTTCCAGGCGGCGGTGCTCTGAGCGTGTCGCCGACGCTCTCTCGCGCTCTCGTTCTCGGTGGCGGCATCGCCGCTATCGCGGGTGGCTTGCTGGCGCTGTTCCCGCTCGGGCTGCCGCCGGCGCTTGCGGCGGTGCTGGCACTCCTGGGCGGCGGCGCGGCAGCGGCAGCGGCGTTCCTCGGCCAGACCGCGCCCCCGCCTTCGACCGTCACCAATCCTCGGCGCGAGCCTTCACTGCAGACCGATCCCGCGGAACTGGCCCGCTTGCGCGAGGAGCTGGCGCTTGCCCGCCAGCTGGAGCGCGAACTCTCCGAGGCCAAGCAGGCGGCGGAAGCCGCGACCATGGCCAAGGGCGAGTTCCTTGCGACCATGAGCCACGAGATCCGCACCCCGCTGAACGGCATCATCCCCCTGCTCGACATCCTGCTGTCGACCCGGCTGGGCGAAGATCAGCGCGACTACCTCACCACCGCCCTGCAATCCGCGCAGCAGCTGCTGCGGATCGTTGATGACATCCTCGACTACTCGAAACTCGAAGCCAACAAGCTCGAACTCGAGACAGTCGGCATCAACCTCCGCGAGGTGCTCGATGGCGTGTTGCGACTGATGGACACTCCGGCAGAAGCCAAGGGTCTCAGGCTTTCGGTTCAGATCGATCCTGCTGTCCGTCTGGCCATGCGTGGCGATCCGGTGCGACTGCGTCAGGTGCTGACGAATCTGCTCAGCAACGCCATCAAGTTCACCGAACGCGGCAGCGTGTCGGTGATGGTGAGCCGACGCGGCGAATCCCGCACCCATCACGAGCTGCGCTTCGAGGTCACCGACACCGGCATCGGCATCACGCAAGAGGCCGCCGCGCGTCTGTTCAAGCCGTTTTCTCAGGCGGACGCATCGACCACGCGTACCTTCGGCGGGACCGGCCTGGGTCTCGTCATCTGCAAGCGCATTGTCGATCTGATGGGCGGTCAGATCGGCGTCGAGAGCACGCCGGGTCGTGGCTCGACCTTCTGGTTCCAGCTGCCGCTGCTCAAGGCGCTGGGCGACATGGAGATCGAGCGGCGCGAACTCGGCGGCTCGCGGGTGCTGCTGGTCACGGCCGATGGCATCCTGCAGCGCAAGCTGGCGCTGGCCGCCTCCAACTGGGGCGTGACCCTGGTGCACGCGGGTGGAGCGCAGGACGCCCTGTTCAAGCTCCGCGCCGCGGCCCAGCGCGCTGGCAACTGGGCCTTCCATCTTCTGCTGGTCGACCTCGCCAGCGTGCGGACCACCGCGGTCGGCCTGCATCGCAGCATCCTGCGCGAGGACGTGCTCGCCAAGCTGCAGATCGTCTACCTCAAGGGCGATGAGCCGGCGCCCGCCGACCTCGCCGAAGGTGGACGTTCGCTGCCGCTGGCGCGCGCGTTGCCGGAACCGGAAATGCGCAGGCAGCTGACCAAGATCATGGAAGGCGAAGTGGTCGCCAGTCTGCCGGTCAGTACCGCTGCCGACGTGCAGATCGATACCACCCAGCCGGCCTATCGCGCGCCCGCGCCTCCCGCCGAACCGGCGCCGCGGCCGGTCGCGCGGCCGAACCCGGAGTCACGCCTGTCGCCCTCGGCTGCCGCACCCGCGGGCCCCCTCAGCGGACGCGCCCTGCTGGTCGAGGACAACCCGGTCAACCGCCAGGTCGCAACCCGCATCCTGACCCTGGCCGGCCTCGACGTCGATTCCGCCGAGAACGGCCAGGAAGCGCTCGATCGCCTCAGGCAGGGTCGCTACGCGCTGGTCCTGATGGACTGCCAGATGCCGGTGATGGACGGCTATACCGCCAGCCGGCGACGCCGCCAGATCGAAGCCGAGGCGGGTCTGCCGCGGCTGCCCATCATCGCCATGACCGCCAACGCCATGGTCGGCGACCGCGAGAAATGCCTCGACGCAGGTATGGATGACTACCTCACCAAGCCGCTAGATCGCGCCAAGCTCAACGCGACACTCGCGGAATGGTTGGCGCGTTCGCCCTATCGCGATGCCGGCGCGCCGGCGGCTGCAAGCGGCACTGCCGCAGACGCCCCTGGCGCTCCGCGTCTTGCCGCTTCACCGTCGACCGCAGCGCCACTGGCGGCACGCCCCATCACAGCGTCGCGCACTACCCAGCCGATTCGGCCGGGTCTGCCGACCACCTCAGCCCCTGCCCCGGCAGTCGCACCGCGGGCGCAAGCGCAGCCGACCGCCACCGCCAGCGGCCCCGCGCTGGACAGCGAGGTGGTCGAGGACCTTCGCGAGGTCATGGGGTCGGAGTTCCTGTCCCTGATCCGCGTGTTCCTGGAAGACACGCCGCGGACCCTGGAGCGCCTGCAGGCGGCCGCCGCGGCGGAGGACATCTCCACCCTGATCGCTTCCGCGCACTCGCTGAAATCCACCAGCGCCAATCTGGGGGCGCTGGACATGTCCGAGCTCGCCCGCCAGATCGAACACGGCGGCCGCGCCGGCACCCTGCAGCAGCCGCAGATACTCGTTGCGCGCCTGGTCGCCGAGTTCCTGCGCGTGGAGAGCGCACTGCGCGCCCTGCTGTCCTGAACCTGACCGGCCCGCGCCTCAGGGCGCACGCACACATCCGCATCGCCCGCTTCCTTGCGCGCGAGGGCGCTCTGGGCGCTGCGGAACGTGGCCCACGGGGCGGGGGGCGAGGGGACCCACCCGACCGCTCCGGCTCCGGCTCCGGGGCGCGCGCCCGATGTCTACTGGCGCGGAAACCGGGTCGGTGCCGGCGGCGCTTCGATGCGCTCGGGCGGGCTTGCTTCCAGTGCGCGCAGCAACTCGGCCACGCCGCGTTCGAGGCTCGGATCGCGGCCGGCGGCGATCAGCTCGGGCCGGTCAATGACCTCGATGTCCGGGGCCACGCCTTCGTCCTCGACCGCCCAGCGGCCCTCGGTATCCATGAAGCGGAAGGTCGCGGCGAGGATCGCGCCGCCATCCGCCAGCCGCGGATTGCCGCTGATGCCGATCAGACCGCCCCAGGTGCGGGTGCCGATGATCGGGCCCAGACCCATCTTGCGGAAGTAGTAGGGCAGCGCGTCGCCGCCCGAGCTGGATAGACCGTTCGCCAGCATCACCTTCGGCCCGGCATGGTGCAGCAGCGGGGTCGGGTTGGGCTGAAGCCCGCGCTGCTTCCAGAAGTTCAGGGGCTGTCGCGACAGCAGCTCGATCATGCGGTCGGGAATGAAGCCGCCGCCGTTGTAGCGGTCGTCGATGATCAGCGCGTCCATGTGGGCATAGGCCAGCATGCCGCGGTGCAGCTCGCGGTTGCCGTCCACGGCCGTATTCGGCAGGTGGATGTAGCCGACCCGGCCGCCGGAGAGCTCGGCGGCGAGGCGACGCCGCGCATCGACCCAGTCCTTGTAGCGCAGGGGCTGCTCACTGGTCAGGGTCTGCACGCGCACGCTGCGCGCGCCGGCTTCCTCCGGCCGCGCATTGACGCGCAGGCTGACCACCGCGTCGCCCTTGCCTTCCAGCAGCTGGTAGACGTTCGCCACCTCGCGGGTGCTGACGTTGTCGATGGCGAGGATGAACTCGCCCTCGCGCACGTTGGCATGCGCCTCGGTCAGCGGGCTGCGCAGGGCCGGGTTCCAGTTCTCGCCGGCGAAGATCCGGCCGACCTGGAAGTAGCCGCTTTCATGCGCGCGCAGATCCGCGCCCAGCAGACCACCGGCGCGACGCGGCACCTGCGGCTCGTCGCCGCGCTCCACGTAGACGTGGCCGGCATTGGTCTCGCCGGCCAGTTCGGTCAGCAGGTAGTCGAGATCGGCGCGGCTGGCCACATGCGGCAGCAGGGTCGCGTAGCGGTCGCGGATCGCCACCCAGTCCTGGCCGTGCATGCCGGGGTCGTAGAACCAGTCGCGCAGGATGCGCCAGGCATCGACGTAGTGCTGCGCCCATTCGCGCTTGGGATCGACGCGCAGCTGCAGGCCGTCGAGCTTGAGCGCGCCGGCCTCGAAATCGACCTCCGGCTTGGCCTCGACAATGGCGAAGCGCTCGCCGCGACGCAGCAGCAGGTGGCCACCGCCGGCCGCCAGCGTGTAGCCGCTGATCTGGCCGGCGACGGTCTTGGGCTGCTCGTCGTCGAGCCCGAGATAGCGCAGCTCGGCCGGGCTCTGGCCGTTGCTCGCGACGAAGAACACGCCCTTGGCGTTGGCCGACAGACCCTGGTAGTTCCCCGCCGGCGCCTTCAACGCGAGCACACGCTGGTTGAAGCCGGGCACGTCGATGCGCAGGCCCTTGGGCTCGGCCTTGCCCGCCGCGCCGCCGGGCCTGGAGTCGCCGGCTGCGCGCGGCGCCACCTCGTCGCTCTTCGGCGCGTACAGCACCGGGCCATCCGCGGCCAGGGGCGCGGCATAGATGCGGGTGGCGTTCTGGTAGAGGTAGTTGAACTCGTAGGCCGAGAAGCCGAGGTTGAAGTCGCGGTTCGACAGGAAGTACAGGTAGCGGCCCTCCGGGTCGAACACCGGGGCGAACTCGCTGGTCTCGTCCGGCGTCAACTGCTGCGTGGCTGCACTGTCCAGGCTGTACAGCCAGATCGAGCCGTTGCGGCTGCCGCCGGTCTTGACGTAGGCCACGAAGCGGCTGTCGGGCGCCCAGCTGTACTGGGTGATGTCCTCCTGCACCGAGCTGTCGATCTCGGCGGTCACGCCGGTCTCGGCGTTGACCAGACGCAGGCGCTGGCGCTTGTCGCCGTAGACGAAGTGGCGGCCATCCGGCGACCAGCTCGGCGCGAAGCGCCAGATGTCGCCGTCTGTGGTGACACGCCGCGCCGGAGTGCTGCCGTCCTGCGCCTGCACGTACAGCTCGTACTCGCCCGAGGCATCGGACAGATAGGCGACGAAGCGGCCGTCCGGCGACCAGCTGACGCTGTGCTCGCGGGCATCCGGCGTGCGCGTGAGATTGCGCGCCTCGCCGTGCTTGGCCGGCACGCTGAAGACTTCGCCGCGCGCGCCGAACAGGGCGCGCTTGCCGTCGTGGCTCAAGTCGAAACTCTCGATCGTCCTCGCGGCGTCGACAAAGCGCGGCTGGGTTTCGGGGAAATCCGCACGCACCGTGATCGGAATCTGCCGCGTCTCGCCGGTGGCCGGCAGGAACTGCCAGAGCGCACCGCCGTTCTCGAACACCACGCTGTCCGGCCCGGCGCTGGGCCAGAGGATGTCGAAGTCGCTGAACTGGGTCAGCTGGCGCGGCTCTCCACCGGCAGCCGGCATCGAGTACAGGTTCAGCGTGTAGTTGCGGTCCGAAACAAAGTAGATCGTGTCACCGATCCACATCGGCTGGTGGTCGGTGGCCGGATGATTGGTCAGCTGCTGCGAGGTGTTGTTGACCAGATCAAAGGTCCAGACCTCCTGCGCGCGGCCACCGCGGTAGCGCTTCCAGCTGCGGAAGTCGCGGTCGATCGGCGTGTAGACGAACTGCGTGCCGTCCGGGCTCAGCATGCCGCCACCGCTTTCCGGTATCGCCAGCGGCTGCTCCATGCCGCCGGCCACCGGCACGAGATAGGGTCGACCGCTGCGCTCGTCGTAGGGCAGACGAT
>JBIJCA010000125.1:0-12417 GCA_044344935.1 Aquimonas sp.
CCGCTCGGGAGTGTCTAGAAAGCTGGCCCGCAGGTGGCGCGGCAGGGCCATGACCTGGGCGTCCACTTCATGAAGCATTACGTGTTGGCCTCCCCGGGAGGCAACGATGACGGTTCTGGGATCCGGTGGCAGCCGCTGGGCAAGAACGCTTGTGAGCGACTGCGCGGCGACCAGAGCAACGAGCGCGACAGCCTGGATCGTGAGCGCGACATGACGTCGTGACGGGGCATTGCTGAGCATCGTTTGAAGCATCCGTGGTGTGTGATGGCAGGTCGGGTCCGGTCCGCGACTGGTCGACATCTGACCGCTTGCCGGTTTTCAGAGTTCCCAATGACTGACACCCTGGCGTCGAGAAGTACGCCAGGGTGTCGGTCTGATCCGCCTGTGGTTCCGCGCTTCGCTTTAGCGGGAGTAAGGGTTCTCCCCCGGTTGAAGCGCGGGTGTTTGGGCTCTATTCGCGAATGAACTGGAACAAGCTTTCGCAGCGGTCCAAGGTCTCGCAAGTGTTCGTGGTGTTGCTCAGGGTTCCGATGGGGTTCACCATCATGAAGTTGATCCAGTAGGTTTCGCCTGGCGTGAGGCTGCAGGCGTTCGCGAGTCCCGCACCATTGAAGTAGAACGAACCCTCTCGGATCATGCCCCGACAGTACCGCAGATCGGGATCACTGGATCCAGAATCGGGAGCGCGCAGATCTCCGGCGCAACGGCTGATCGAGACGAAGGTGGTACCCCGGCGATTCTGATCACCGTTGTAGCCCGCCGCGAACACTCCCTGCGCTGGAATAATGTCGAAGCGGTATGAGCGGCCCTGCTCAAGGACCACCGGTGCGGTGATGTACATGCCTGCCGAAGCCGGCCCGGGTAGGGAGTTGGTGACGGAGAACGAACCGATTGGCACCGCATAGCCGGGAGCATCCGGGAATGGGCCGCGCTGGAACAATTGGCTCCAGGTCCGGACGTAGCGTGTGAAGTTCGCCGGCTGGATGTTTGGATTCGCCGGCAGGGTGCAGGCGTCCGGGTTCGGACCCACGGGTGCGGAGACGTTGAATCGAAGCTGGGTCGGAGTACTCGGGGCGCCTGCGAGGTTGTAGCAGCGCAGGCCCAGGGTGTACTCGCCAGCGGCGGTCAACCGCACCGTGGCCGATGTGGAAGCCGCAGGCGAGAACACGCTCTCCCAGCCAACCGTCGACGCTGGAACCGTACTGGACGCCACACAGACGTCAGCGGTGTTGGTTATTGCCCTGCTGATTGGAAACTGGGTGCCAGCGGGGAGCTCGTATCTGCCCTGGGTGTCCTGGGTCAGGCCTGTCACGCCCAGTACGACAGTTGGGATCTGCTGAGACACGGGGGGGCTTACACCCTGGCACACCGTGGTCCCCACCTGGAACAGACAGCTGGCCTGCACCGACCCGTCGTCGCCGATGGTGAGCGCTTGGGTTGTGTCGAGAGGGATAGCCGAGAGACTGGAGCCGCGAAAGGTCAGCGAAGATTGCGCCTGGGCCACGGATGCAGTCATCAAGAGGCATACCGTGGTGGCGAGAGCATTGAAATTAAGGTTCATCTTGAACTCCGTTGTAGCCGAAACCGCAGCGCTTCGGGCCAGCGTAGCTTGGCCTGTCGCAATGAATCCGCTCTGAACTAAGACGAAGGGGGCCCGTGGGCCCCCTTCGCATTCAACTGAAAGCCTTGGCGACCAGATTACTGGGCGCTGCCGGTAGGCGTCGTAACTGCACGCCAGATCGGGTTGGTACCGTCAAGCGACACGGAGACCTCGGCGATCAGACGATCTGCACGGTGCTTGTGCACGATCGAGTAGTTCGCGAGAACGCCCGGGTTGCCGCTGCCAGCGAAGTTGGAAGCCCAGAAGCCGGTGACCGGCAGACCCACCAGAGCGGTGGTGACCTGAGCGGTCGCGGCCGGGGTGGCCAGCGGCAGGAAGTTCTGGGCATTCGAGGTTGCGCTCTGGTCGCCCAGCGAGATGCGCGCCCAGCCTTCCTGGAAGGTGCCGGTAGCGATATTGCGAGCGTAGTACGAACCGAAGACGCTCGAACGGCTACCACCGGTGAGGTAGTCACCGATGTTCGACTGGTTGAAAGTAACAACCTGAGCCTCGAAGCACAGCTGCGGGATCACCGGGTTGGACGGCGGGGGCGGCGAGAACTGCACGCCACCCTGCTGCACCTGGGTGCGCTCTTCGCGATCCCAGAAGGTGATGCCGACCAGCTCACACGCGCCGCCGACGCTGATGTCATACGCCTGACGGAAGGGCAGGCGTGCCGGCTGCGTCTGGGTGATGTGCAGACGCTTGGTCGGGAAGGTGATCACCCACTCCGAATCCGCCACCAGGTTCGAGGTCAGGCGGCTGGCGTACTCGTTGTAGATCTCGTTGTGCATGAACACAGCGGAGACCGCCTTCAAGCCCGCGCCAGTACCGGTGAACGGGAACTGGGTCAGGGTGCCGTTGTTGAACACGATAGCGGTTGCGTCACCGTTGGGCAGCGTGCGGGCGCTGGCCAGGGTCGGCAGCAGCGAACCGGGGTTCGTGTGCAGGTTGGCGGTGGTCGAGATGAAGAAGCCCTCGATCGCGTCGGCGTTGTAGCTGACGTTGGTACCGTTGGCCGGGTTCACGATCTCGGCGCCGCCGAACAGGCCGCCGTTCGGGGGCAGCATCTGCGCGCTGGCGTTGTTGGTCCAGATCGCGGTCGTGCTCGGGGCAACCCACGCAGCAATCAGGGCGCCGCAGTTAGCGGGCACGCCAGCGCTGTTGTGCTTGGCGGCAGCCGCCAGGCTACCAGCCGGGTCCAGAACGCCCATCTCGATCATCTCGATGTGGCCTTCGCGGGTACGGCTCAGTTCCCACGGGCCCGTGATCTTCACGTTGCCAGCCGCGTACTCGAAGTTCTTGAACGTCTCACCGGCGGCCGGGATGGCCGGCACGGTGCACGAGGTGTCGCTGGTGAAGATGCGGGCAGCCGGAGCAGCAGCGGCCGAGGTGCCTTCCGGGCCGTCGGAGACGATGGCCGCGGTCCACACGTCGAACGGCGACATGTACAGGTTGAAGTCGAGGACTTCGTTCGAGTTACGACCTTCCATGAAACGGACCTTGACGGCCTTGGTCTGGTTGGTCGTGTTGACCACCGAAATCAGGGTGTTGTTGCCCTTGTTCACGGTGTAGTACGGGTAGATCAGGGCCTGGCCCAGACCGTCCGGATTGATGTTGACGGCGTTGGAGACGCTCACCAGACCGGCGGCGCCCACGATGCCTGCGACCACGGCAGTGGTCAGAGAACTCTTTTTCATCGCAACACTCCTAAAAATTCAACCACAGGGCTTTTTGTGCTTTTGCCAACCGACCAACCGCACGCCATGACGGCGGTGTTCCACCCGCCTTACATGGGCGAGGTTAGACAAGAGCGCTGGCAGTCTGCCACATCGATCCAGCACACGCAACGCCGCCTGAGGGCAATGCTGCAAGGCCTGTCGCATCCGGCTCCGCCCCGCCCGGGAGCCGTCACATGGGATCCGAGGCTGCGCTCGCGTGGAGACGCCTCGGCGGATGAAGCTGCAATGAAAGGATGTCTGCTCGTTCAAACGGGGGAGCCCGCAGAGGAGCGCTTCTCGCTTCACACGTGCTTCCGTTCGCCCGCGCCCGCCGCTGGGCGTCGGATGCGTCTTCAGCCAGAGACAGCTTCGGGCACGTGGAACCACGTGTCCCCGGACTTGATCCAACGCTCGGTGACGTAGCCGAAGCTCTGCACCTCCCCGACACTCATCTGTCGAGAAACGATGGTGAAGGTCACTTTCAGATTGACCTCACAGAAGCTGCCCTCGTCGATACAGTTGTGCGAATGGTACTCGGCGTTCAACCAGCTCACGGGGCGCGTGGTCATCGCGGCGATGTACTCCTCGCGGTTGCGGGTTGTGCGATAGCCCGGGCTGAGATACTCCCAGGCCTGATCCGCGCGCTTGGCGATCAGGTGCTCCCAGCGAGCGACGGGACGCGTCGTCAGCTGCTCGTCGTCGCTGAGCGGCGCCTGCTTGACTCCACCGCCAGCTGCGCAGGCAGCGAGCAAGGGGAGCAGCCAGGCCAGAATGAAGAGACGCTTGGATTGCATCGTAGTTCCTCTATTTAGGTGTTCGAGACGGCCTGCAGGACTCAGGGCTCGTCGCCGGCGGGGGTTTCATTGATGACGCGCAGAGGCTGAATACCGCGGAACTGGCGCATGTACTCGTCGGTAACGCGCCGGGCCTCCTCGGGGCTCGCGACCACTCGCGGGGTGATGAGCACGATCAGCTCCTGACGATCCGAGCGCGTCGTGTGGCTTCCAAACAGTGCGCCGAGCACCGGGATGCGGCTGACAAAGGGCAGACCCGCCTCGCTCCGGCCATCCGACTGCTTGATAAGGCCTCCAAGTATCAGTGTCTCCCCAGACTGGACCGCCACTTCGGTGCTGATGGTCTTGTTGTTGATTGGAGGATTGCCGCCGCCCGCAGGTGTGGCACCGGGGCTACTGTCCTCCTGTTCGATCTCCATAAAGACCAGTCCGCCTGGATTGACTCGCGGCGTGACGGTGAGCGTCACGCCGGTCTGCAGGAACTGGGTGAAGGAGTTCTGCGTAGCGCCGCTGCCGATGCCCGAACCTGGCAGTCCACCGATCGAGACACTCTGGATCGGTATCTGGATACCGACGTTGACGCTGGCGCTCTTGTTGTTCAGGACCATCACCGACGGCGCCGACAAGACCTCGGTGCGGGTGACGCTATCCAGGAGATCCATGACGCCTTGGATGCTCCTGCCCGCGATGAAGCTCCAGTTGGTGGCGCCATCGACGATGGAGGCTGCCTGCGAACTGAAGCTGCTCCGGTTGTTGGCTATGCCCCGGATTACAGAGTCTTTGATGGCGTTCTCGACGAACCAGCTGACGCCATAGTTGAGCTCGTCGTTGAGCGTTACGTCGACCACGCGGGCCTCGATATGCACCTGCAGCGGAATCTGGTCCAAACGCTCGATGACGCGCCGGATCGACTCCCACTGCTGGCTGGTCGCCTTGACGAGCAGCTGGTTGTTCTCTTCGATCGCAGAAACTCGGACGTTCTCTTCAGAACCCAAGGCGATTCCGCCAGCCGCGTCTACCACAGGCCCGGAGGCGGCTCCACCGGGAAGACCGGGGTCGCCTCCGCTTGACGGGCTGGCGACACCAAAGGCGAGCTCTGTCGTGTCCACGCGCGCCTGCTCAGGGGCGTTGTCGAAGCGCGGCTGCTCACCGCGCCCGAGGGTGCTGGCGCGCACGGGCTCAAGTCCGGGTGCGACCGATCCCGACTGGCTCGCGCTCTGCTGGCGCGGTTGTCCACCGAACACCTCGCCCAGCGTGCCGGCGAGATCGGTGGCCTTGACGTTCTTGACGTCATACACGTACAGGCGCGATCCGCTCTGGCTGCCACCGGCATCCAGCCGCTCGATCCACTCCTGAACCTGGGCGAGATAGCGCGGCTGCGGGGTGATCACGATGATCGAATTGACCCCCTCCAGCGCGATGAAGCGGAACATGCCAGACAGCGGCGTGCCGGCACCTTCGCCGAACACCTTCTCTAGTTCGCCAACGACCTTGGTCGCTTCGGCCTGCTCCAGCCGATAGGTGCCCACCGACATACCGGACAGCCAGTCGACATCGAAGATCTCGACGGTCTGCAGGTAGTTGGCCAGCTCCGCTGCCGTGCCGGCCAGCACCAGCATGTTGCGGGCGGGATCGACGCTGATGATGCCCTCGGGCTTCGCATAGGGCTTGAGCAGTTTCTCCATCTCGACGGCAGAGATGAACTGCAGCGGCACCGCACGCACTTCGTATCCGCGCGCGCCGCCAGCCGGGCCGGTGCGTGGCGTGAGATTTCCGGGCAGGGCCTGCGAAACCGGGAGGATGGTATAGCGGCCGTCCTGCCACACCGCAGTGGCGTTGTTCCAGCGCAACAGCATTTCCAGAATCGACAGCGCCTGATCGCCGCGCAGTGGCTTGGCCGTCGAAAAGGTCACGGTTCCCTGCACGCCGGGGGCGACGACGTAGTTTTCCTGCAGGAAGTCGCCAAGGATGATCTTGATCACCGCATGCAGAGACTCGCCTTCGAAATTGAAGGTCACTTCGCCACTGGCACCCGCTCCCGCCGGGCCGCGGCTGGCGACATCCCGATTGAGAAAGCTGCCGCTACCCAGCTGCACGGCATCCGCAGCCGCAGCCGCAGGCGCGTCGAGTGGATCGGTTGCCTCGGCGTCGCCGTCCTCCAAGCCCGAGGGGAGCGACACCGACTGCGCGACAGGCTGGCTCGGCTGGGGCCTCGACTGCAGCGGGGCGTAGCTGCCGCCGGTGCTCGCGCAGCCGCCGAGGAAAACGATGCTCGCGCAGGCGAGCAGACCGATGATGCGTTGGCTCACGCGTGTAGCTCCTGATGCTGGGGCGGCGTTGGCAGCCCCGGGCCTGGGGACGGCGACAGAACGCGCGTCCCGGTCAAAGGTTCCCGCGTTCGGGCGTTGGTTACTGGCGAGCACGCTCGGCCTCCTCGCGCATTTGCCGGCGGCGCTCTTCGATGCGTCGTCGGATCATCTCGGCGCGGGCTTCAGGCGTGTCTGCAGCGGCCTGCTGCGGCTGGCCATCGGCACCGACCGGCGGCGGAGCCGCGCCATCCTGCGCCACCGCAGCCTGGACCGGCGGAACATCGATGGGCGTCGGCGGCTGTCCGCCGGTGCCGTCGAAGACCCGGAGTTCGAAGGACTTGCGCCCGCTGCCACCCTCGAACACCGCACCGCGCGGTGCGAGTTCAACCAGAGTCCATCCAGTGAGTTCAGCCTGCAGCTGGGCGCCCACCGCCACGGACTGGCTGTTGCCCGAAGGCGTGTGCTGGACGATGGCGAACTGCTTGTCCCCGCTCTTGACGACGCTGGTCAGGATGAACTCCGGGGGCGCAGGCGTCGTCGACTCGACCGGTGCATTGGGGTCCGGAGCGCTGACCGGCGGCAGGGGCCGGCGATCCAGATTGAACAACGGCCGATCGCCGATCGCGGCATAGCTGGCTGCGCCTTCCAAGGTGCTGACCGCTTGTTCGAGATTGATCTCGGGCAGCGGCGAAACCAAAGAGGGATCGTCCGGCAACGCGCTGTATCTGCCAGCCAGCCCGGCCACACCAGCGAGTGCAAACAGGGCGCTCCAAGCCGTCACGGCTCCGAGCGCCGCGGTAAGGAGAATCTGCGAACGCGTAGCCATCAGCGCCCTCCCTGTGGCCGCAGGTAGCCATGCGCGTTGAATGAGACATCGACGTAGCCGATGAAGACTTCCCCGCCCGGGCTCGACGGCATGCGCCGCGCGACGATATTCAGCTCGGTGAGGAACAGCTGCGGGCTGCCACTCTCGAGCTCATGCAGGACGGGATACAGGTGTTCCAGCTCGCAGCGCAGACGCACCTGGATGGTGACGCGCTCGAAGGTCTCATTGCTGTTGCCACGCACCGGCTGGCTGTTGATGATCAGGCAACGCTCGGGCTGGGCCTGACGCTCGACGGCGCCCTGGATGCGCATGATCAGCGACGGCGCCGCCAGGTCGAAACTGGCTTCCGAAAGAAAGCCCGGGTTGCCGGCCTCGAAGGCGCGCACTTCGGCAAGCCGCCCTTCGATCTCAAGCCGCTGAGAAGCGTTTGCGCGAAGTCGCTGTTCCTGTGCACGCTCTTCGATGAACGTCGCGCGCGCCTCAAGAAAGGGCACCACGAACCACCAGTGCACGAACACCAGATACAACAGGCCGAGGACGAGAGCGAGCAGGCCCAAGGCCAACCAGCGGCTCTGCTGGGGTGTCAGGTCTGGTGGATTCATGGCGCGGCCTCGGGGTCGGGGCCATAGCGGGCGTTGATGTTGAACAGATCGCGCGAAACGCGCGGCTCGGACTGCACACCACCGTTCAGCGCGGCGTCCTTCAGCAGCTCCGACTTCTGCAGCTCACCCACCAGCTTCAGCGCCTGGCTACTGTAGCCACTGAGGCTGACCTGGTTGCCACTGACCGACAGCCGGGTCAAAAATGTATCGTCAGGAAGGAGGCGCGTGACCTCTTCGAGCAGCAGCAGCATTGAGGCCTGGGTCTGCTTCTGCACCGCAAGGAAGTTGGCGGCAGCGGCGGAGTCCTCCAGCTGCGCGCGCAGCGCACTGACCTCGCGGGCGCGCTCGCGCTGGGCCTGCACCTGCGCCTGCATTGATTCAACGGCGGCCAGTCGGTTGTCGACGATCTGCCCCAATCCGAAAAACACCAGAACGACGCTGGCCAACAGCAAACCGGTCTGGATCATCGGCTGAGTGCGCGGCTGGCTGGCGCGTCGTTCGTTCGGCAGCAGATTGACGCCAAGACGGCGGCCGCGCCCATCGACCACATCGACCGCTGCGAGCCCCTCGGACAGCGGACCGAGCGCGGCCACCGACTCTTCGAGGACCGGACGCGGCACGACCAAGAGTTCCACCTGCACCTGCTTGGCGCCGACATCCTGCTTCAACACCCGACTGGCGAAAAAAACCTGCTCGGGCTTGAAGGGCGTCTGCCGATCCAGCTCGAAACCCAGTACGGCATCGAGCGTTTCCAGCGCCGCCGTCGGCAAGGACAAAGTACGCCGCAGTACACGGCCGGCAGGCAGACCCAGCACCTTCGGCAAAGCACGCAGATTCTCGTCGAGTGCGCTTTGCAGCCCGCGCGCCCAGTCATCTCGTTGCTCTGCGGGCAGAGTGAGCAGGGGGCTGCGTGCGCCAGCCCGTTCAAGCACCACCTCGCACCCAGCCTCTGCGGGCTTCAGCAGCAGGCAGGCGTCCTCAACGGCCAGCGCATCGCGCCAGCGCGGCGGCAGGAAAGACAGCAGTTCGCCTGACCACCAGCGCCAGAACTGTGGCAGCGGGGTCTGTGCGAGGCGCGACCGCAGTCGCGCAAGCAGCGGGTTGAGGGCATCCGCCAGAGTCATGCGCCAGCTTCGAATGGGTGGGACGGAAAGGGAGTGGGGCTCAAAGCGCGCTTCTGTCCTGCCAGCGCAGGACGCTGAAAGCCCGACCGGAAATACCGGAGCCTCCGAGTCGCAGAGTCACCCGAAGTTCCGTGTAGGCGCCGTTCTTCAGGGTGGCACGCGACTCAATACTATACGTTCCGGTTCCGCCCTCTGCCACGAGCGGAGTGCCGTCGGGCAGGGTTGGCGGCGGCAGGCCCAGACCCGGCAGCCACGCCTGGCGCTGCTCGATCAGCATCTGCGCCATGGCCGGGTCGATGTTGGGGAAGGCCCTCAGGACCTCGACCGGTGCATAGGCGAGGTTCGGCACGGCCTGGCCGGAATACACGGTGAGCGCCGGCGCGATCCGCTGGTAGAGCTCGTAACTCATTCCCATCACCTGCTGCAGCTCGGCGACCAGGTCGAACGGCGCGTCCTTGGCGCCGTACGGAAAGCTGCCGGTGCGGTAGTCGGCGTCTTCCGCTCCGTTCAGCATCTTCAGATCGTCGCCGTCACGCCAGTCAAGGATCGATTCGGCGATCGCGGTTGCCTCGGTCAGCTCGACCCCGGCCGTCACCAGCAGGTTGACGAAGGTCTGCACATCCGCGGCATTGAGATCGATCAGGCCGGATTCGTCGGTAACTCGAATCGAGACCTCGGCCTCTTCGAACTGGATCCGGTACTCGCGGCCGTCCGGAAGCCAACGCAGGGTCGGATCGGGCAGCGACAAGGCCCAGGCGGCCTGGTTGATGCCGGCCTCGGCGGCATAGCGCGCTCGCGTGGTGTCGAACAGATGCCGCGCCTGCAGCGACTCGGTGCGGGTGATCAGGGCAAAGCTGCCCAGCAGCAGGGTCAACAGCGCCAGTAGCCAGAGAACGAAAATCAGCGCCACGCCGCTGGCGGGCGGGCGCCGCCGCCGGCAGCTCATTGCGGCGGCCTGTCTGGCGAATCGCTGTCGCGATCGCGGCGCTGGCGCGAAAAGGGCAGTCGACTGTAGAAGCTGCTGACCGAGCCGGCCGCACCGGCATGTACAGGCACTTCGAACTGTGGCCAGATCTGCGGTCGCTCGCTCGGAAATTCGGCGACCAGACGCACCATCATCGGCAAGAACTGTGGATAGTCCCAGTTGCGCGCCCACGGCAGCAGCTGACCGTTCTCGTCCACGGATCGGTACTCGAAGTAGGCGTCCTGCAGGCCGTCCAGCACCACCACCGGCGGACGCTTCTGCTGTTCGCGGCTCTGCAGGTCGTCGTAACCGTTCAGCAGGCTGTGGGTGAACTCGATGCGCTTGCGGCCGCGCTCGCCGGTGCCGATACTGATCTGCTGAACGTGCGGGCCACCGCGGGCGAGGTGTCCGGGCATGGGCGCCACAAACTTGATGTCGCGATCACCGCCCTCGAACACGAACACCATGCCGAGGTCATCGGTGCGCTCGAACGGCAGCGCCAGCGCCTGGGAGAGCTGACGGCGAAGGAACTCCTGGGCGATACGCACGCTGTCGGTCCGGCTCACCAGGGCCTCGCCCGAACGCACCGAACGCACGCTGCTCGACAGCGCCGCCATCGCGCCAAGGATCATGAGTGCCAGCAAGCTGGTGGCGACCAGGATCTCGACCAGGGTGAAGCCGGTCTGCGCGCGCTTCATCCCTGACCTCCGTCCGGGTTGGCGGGGTCGGCGGGGTTCGCCGGGTTCGCGGGATTGACCGGTATATTCGGGTCGGGTGTCATCGCCCGCAGCGTGGAGAAGCGCTCGCTGCGCTCCTTCTGTCCGGCGGGCCAGCGGATGGTCAAATCCAGCTTGAACAGCTGCACCGCGCTGAAGCCAGGCGCCAGCGGGCTGGCCGACTCAAGTGGAGGCTCGTATGGCGAGACCTCGATCTCCCACTGGTAGTCGCCTTCCAGGCGACCGCTGCTGCGACCCGGCTCCAAGCGCTCGCCGACGCCATACATGTCGAGAATCGACTGCGCCAGCAGCGCCGCCTGGGTCTGCTCGGCAGCGATTCGGGCCTGCCGGAGACCGGCCGTGGCGATCTGCATGCACACGCCCACCGCCACGGCGAACACGGCGAGCGCGATCACCACTTCGATCAGGGTGAAGCCCTGCTGGTTGCGCTCAGCGCGTACCGGGTTCACGCAGACTCACCTCGCCCGTCAACCAGTTGATGTCGATGCGCCAGACCGTGTCGCCGCGCGAGAGCTCGATGTTCCCGCCGGTGGAGGAGCCGTCCGGGAAGAAGCGGATGCCCCCCTCGCCCTGGCTGATCATTTCCTGCCGCGCCGTCTCGATGGCGAGGTCGAACTGCGGGGGCAGCTGCACTGGCGAACGGTTGGCGGCGCGGTAACTCTTGTCATCCACGTTCAGCATCAGCACCTGGGCCTCACGCTTAACGATGGCCTGCCCCCGGGTATAGCGCAGCGCAGCGACCAGATCGCGACTGGCGCCGCGCATCTGTTGGCCGGTGAGGCTGTAGCCCATGGCGCTGGCGATCGCAGCCACGGCAATGCCCATGATGGCCACCACAACCAGGATCTCGACGAGAGAGAAGCCGCGCGCGCGCACGTCGAGCCTGCCGATGGCGGCCGTGATCCGGATCGTTCTCAGTCCGCGCTGCTGATGTCGCGGTTGAAGCTGTCGCCACCGGGCTTGCCGTCCTTGCCGAGGCTCTTGATCTCGTAGCCGGTGTCTCCGCCCGCGGCGAACTGGAACGCGCGGCCCCAGGGATCCTTGGTGTCCGATTCCTTGGCATAGGGTCCCAGCCAGGTGCGCGAACCCGAGGGCTGACGGACCAGATCGTCCAGGCTGGTGGGGACGCTGCCGTTGTCGAGCTGGTATTGCTCGATCTTGCCGACCAGGGTCTGGATCTGGGCTTTGGCGAGATTGGCCTTGGCCTTGTCCTGGCCGCCAAAGATCTGGTTGGTGGCAAATCCGACGATCACGGCGATCAGCGCGACCACGATCAGGATTTCGATCAGGCTGAAACCGCCCTGGCGAAGGGTGCGCAGTCGCGCGGCGTTGCTAGCATTCATGGCATTCATCCCACGGTGTTGGTGAGTTCGAAGATCGGAATCAGGATGGCCATCATGATGATGGCGACGGCAAACGCCATCACGATGGTAATGGCCGGCACCAGAGCAGACAGCAGCCGATCGATAGTGTTCCTCACATCGGAGTCGAACGTGTCTGCGACCTTGCTGAGCATGGCATCCATGGCGCCGGATTCCTCGCCGACGCTGATCATCTGCAGGGCCAGCCGCGGAAACAGCTTGCTTCGCCCCAGCGCAGTGGCGAGCCCGCCGCCGGTCTTCACCTCCTCAGCGGCCTGGCCGACCGCTTCGGAAAGCGCGGTGTTGGTAAGCACGTTGCGGGCAATGGCCAGTGCGGTCAGCAGCGGTACGCCGTTGTGTACGAGGGTAGCGAGCGTGC
>JBIJCA010000062.1:0-18391 GCA_044344935.1 Aquimonas sp.
CAGGCATCGAACTGCAGCCGCCGCGCAGGATCCGCGAGGGCGTTCGCAGCCAACCAGACAGTGGCCACAGCGCCCACCAGCAGCAGCCACCACCAGCCCTGCACGAACAGCCCGACGCTCATGATCGCGGCGGTCAACCAGGGGATTTCGGCGCCCATGTCCTCGAACAGCGGCAGGAACTGCGGCACCACGTAGCCGACCAGCAGGCCGATCGCTCCGAGCACCAGCACCACCAGGATGGTCGGATAGATCATCGCGTTGATGACGCTTTCCTTGAGCGCCTTGCTGCGCTCCAGGTAGTCGGCCAGACGCTTGAGGGTGTCATCCAGGGCGCCGCCGATCTCGCCGGCGCGCACCATGTTCACGTAAAGGCGCGAGAACACGCCGCTTTGCGCTTCCATCGCCTGCGACAGCGGCGTACCGCCGCGCACCGACTCGCGGATGCGATCGATGACCCGCCGCGCCTGCTCGGATTCGGGCAGGTCGAGCAGGATCTGCAGGGCGCGATCCAGCGGCTGGCCGGCGCCGAGCAGGGTCGAGAGCTGCTGGGTGAACTGCAGCACCTGGGTCGGCCCCATCGGCGAGCGCTGGAACAACGCGGCCAGGCCGGCGCCGTTCGCCTGATCGGCAGGCAGCGCCTTGAGCGGGATGTTGCCCGCATCCTGCAGCTTGGCGATGACCTCGTCAGCGTTGGCGGCCTCCATCAGACCGTCCAGCGCCTCGCCGGCGGGGCTCAGGGCTTTGTAGCGGAATTGGGGCATTCAGGAGCCGGGATTGGGGATTGGGGATTGGGGATTGCAAAAGCACAAACTGGGCGGGCTGCAATGCGCGCGCTGTAACGAAGCACAGGGACTCGGGACACCGCAATGCGGATCAGGTTCAATCCCCAATCCCCAATCCCCGCACTCAACCCTCCTGCGTCACCCGCAGGACCTCCTCGATCGTGGTCACGCCCTGCAGGGCCTTGACCAGGCCGTCCTCGTACATCGTGCGCATGCCGTTGTCGCGTGCGGCCTGTTCGATCTCGCCCATGCCGGCGTGCTGCATCACCAGCCGGCGCAGGGGGTCGTTCATGACCAGGAACTCCATGATCGTGGTACGGCCGTGGTAGCCGGTGCTGGAGCCCGGGCTGGGCACGGGGCGGTACAGGGTGACCGGGCTGGCCTCGCTGAAGCGGCGCAGGCCGAATTCCTCGACCACTTCCGGCAGCGCCGCATAGGGCTCGCGATGCGTGGCATCCAGCCGGCGCACCAGGCGCTGGGCGAGGATGCCGTTGACCGTCGAGGTCAGCAGATAGTCCTCAACGCCCATGTCGAGCAGGCGGGTGATGCCGCCGGCGGCATTGTTGGTATGCAGGGTGGACAGCACAAGGTGGCCGGTCAGCGCCGACTGGATCGCGATCTTCGCGGTTTCCAGGTCGCGCATTTCGCCGATCATGATCACGTCCGGGTCCTGGCGGACGATCGAACGCAGGGCGTGTGAGAAGTCGAGGCCGATCTGTGGCTTGGCCTGGATCTGGTTGATGCCCTCGATCTGGTACTCGACCGGGTCCTCGACCGTGATGATCTTCAGGTCAGGCCGGTTGAGCTTGGACAGTGCGGTGTAGAGCGTGGTGGTCTTGCCCGAGCCGGTCGGGCCGGTCACCAGCAGGATGCCGTGCGGCAGCTCCAGCACCTTCATGAACTTGTCGAGGAAGTTGTCGGTGAAGCCGAGCTTGTGGAAGTCGAACACGATCGACTCGCGATCGAGGATACGCATCACCACCGACTCGCCGTGCGCGGTCGGCACGGTGGAGACGCGCAGGTCGAGCTCCTTGCCCTGCACGCGCAGCATGATGCGGCCGTCCTGCGGCAGGCGGCGCTCGGCGATGTTGAGCTTGGCCATGATCTTGATGCGCGAGATCACCGCCGCGGTGCTCGACGAGGGCGGCGACTCGACCTCGTGCAGCACGCCGTCGATGCGGTAGCGCACCTTCAGCCGGCTCTCGAAGGGTTCGATGTGGATGTCCGAGGCGCGCTGCTCGACCGCGCGCTGGATCACCAGATTCACCAGGCGGATGACCGGCGCTTCCGAGGCCAGGTCGCGCAGGTGCTCGACGTCGTCCTCGCTGCGCACATCCCCTTCGGCCAGATTCTCGACAATCGTGCCCATCGCCGAGCGGCCGGCGCCGTAGTAGCGCTCGATCAGGTCGTCGATTTCCGAGCGCAGGCCGACATGCAGCTTGACCTGCTTGCCGGTCGCCAGCTGTACGGCCTCCACAAGATAGTGGTCCTGGGGATCGGCGGTCAGGAGATCGATGTGGGTCTCGCTCTCGCCGATCGGACAGACGTGCTGCTGCTTCAGGAATCGCAGCGAGAGCTGCACGTTCTGCGGCGGCTGCTCCGGGGCGTCCTTGGTCGACACCATCGGCAGGCCGAGCACCTCGGCGCTGGCTTCGGCGACATCACGCTCCGAGGCCAGACCGATGCGGGTGATCAAGGCGATCAGCGATCCGCCGGACTCCTCAAGCAGGCGCCGCGCGCGCAGCAGGTCGGCTTCCTTCAGGCGCCCCCGCGCCATCAAGGCCTCGCTGATGCGGTTTTCAAGCGCGTCCATGGCCGCTTCTGCGGATTCGTCCACGGGCAGGTTGTCGGCCAGCACTGCGTTCAAGCGGATTGCCTCGGGCAGCCAGGGAGTCAGGGCCGGCAAGGATAACCCCAAGGCCGGCAGCGGAAGCGCCGCTCAGACTGCAGGGGGCTCCGGTGGTTCCCGGGTGAATTCCACGAGTTCCTGCAGGAACTCGCTGTTCAGTCCGATCCACAGCACGATCGGTACCACCGGCGGCAGGATCAGGTAGCCGAACTGGTAGCCCAAGGCCACGAAGTTCGGCGAAAGCCCGCCCTGAAGCAGCGCGGCCTCGCCGAGCGGCCCGGCCTGGAACTGCAGCAGATAGAGCGCATCGAAGACCGCGCCCCAGCTCACCACCAGCAGCAGCACGGGAATCCCGACCGCGAACTGCTTGAGTTTCTGGCGGCTCTCGATGGGTGCCGCCATCACCAGGCCGGCGAACAGCGGCAGACACCAGGCGTAGATCATTGGCGTCGAAGTCAGCACAAGTTGGCCCACGCGCCCGCTGGCGTCCGCTTCGGTGAGCAGTCGGGTGACAACCTCGAAGTTCTGGCCGTCCTGTTCAATGATCTCGATCGCCTGCGGCAGCAGGTTGACCAGAACCAGCTGAGCGAGCTTGGCCACCGGCAGCAGGATCGGCGAAATCAGCACCGCCCACAGGAAGAAGCAGGCCGGAAGCCACAGGGCGGCGGCGAGGATGAACTGTCGCAGCGGCGAGAGCTGCATCAGCCGACCCAGGCGCGAGCGTTGCGGAACAGACGCAGCCAAGGCGAGGCCTCGCCCCAGCTGCGGGGATGCCAGCTCATCTGCACCGAACGGAACACGCGCTCGGGGTGCGGCATCATCAGACTCACGCGGCCGTCGCTGTTGCTCAGGCCGGTAATGCCGGCAGGCGAACCGTTCGGATTCAGCGGATAGGCCACAGCGGCGCCACCACCGGGACCGGCGAAACGCAGCGCCACCGCCGCCCTGCCCTGCTGTTCGTCGGAATCGAATACGGCGCGACCCTCCCCGTGGCTTACCACGATCGGCAGGCGCGAACCCGCCATCCCGCGAAACAGGATGGAGGGCGAGTCCAGCACCTCGACCTGCGCCAGCCGCGCTTCGTACTGTTCGGAGAGGTTGCGCTGGAATCGCGGCCAGTCGCCGGCGCCCGGGATCAGATCCTTGAGCTGGCTCAGCATCTGGCAGCCGTTGCAGACGCCCAGTGCGAAGGCGTCGGCGCGGTGGAAGAAGCGCTCGAACTCAGCGCGCAGACGCGCGTGCTCCAGGATCGAGGTCGCCCACCCGCGGCCGGCACCGAGCACATCGCCGTAGCTGAAGCCCCCACACGCGGCGAGGCCACGGAAGCCACCCAGTGAGCCGCCGCCTTCGAGCAGATCGCTCATGTGCACATCGACCGCCTCGAAGCCGGCACGATGGAACGCAGCTGCCATTTCGATCTGGCCATTGACGCCCTGCTCGCGCAGGATCGCCACCCGCGGTCGCGCGCCGGTGTTGAAGTAAGGCGCAGCGACATCGTCGTCAGGGTGGAAACTCAATGCAGCCTCAAGCGGCGCGGCCTCGAAGTCGCTGGCTGCGGCGAGCTCCGCATCGGCGCAGCCCGGTTCATCGCGACGCTGCTGGATCGCGTGACTGGTCGACCACCAGGCCGCGAACAGTTCCTGCCAGCCCCACTCGGCCACAGTGTCGTCACCATCCAGCACCCTCAGGCTGGCGTGACGGCTGGGGCGACCGATCCGCTGCGCACAGTGGATCAGGCCATGTCGCTCCACCAGATCGGCGAATTCAGCACGATCCTCGGTGCGAATCTGAACCACGGCGCCCAGCTCCTCGTTGAACAGCGCCGGGATCGCCTGTTCCGACCAGCCCTGCATCTGCAGGCGCAGGCCGCAGTGGGCTGCGAACGCCATTTCGCAGGCGGCTGCGAAGGCTCCGCCGTCGGAGCGGTCGTGATACGCCAGGATCAGGCCCTGAGCGCGCGCGGCCTGAACCAGATCGAAAAATTCGCGCAGGGTTTCGGGATCATCGACGTCCGGGCTGGCGCCGCCAAACTGATCGAAGCACTGGGCAAGGATCGATCCGCCCATGCGCTGCTTGCCAGCGCCCAGGCCGATCAGCCACAGCTCGGTCTCGCCCTGATCGGTCGCCAGCACGGGGGTCAAAGAGGCGCGCGCGTCCTCGACGCGGGCAAACGCAGTAACCAGAAGCGAGACCGGCGAAGCCACGGTCTGGGTCTGACCTCCGGCCTGCCAGCGCGCCTGCATCGACAGCGAGTCCTTGCCCACCGGGATACCGATGCCCAGTTCAGGACAGAGCTCCATGCCGACGGCTTGCACGGCCTCGAAGAGCAGGGCGTCCTCGCCATCAAAACCGGCTGCGGCCATCCAGTTGGCCGACAGCTTCACTTCCTTCAGCGAGGCGACCGGCGCGGCAGCAAGATTGGTCAGTGCTTCGCCCACCGCCATCCGCGCCGAGGCCGCCGCATCGATCAATGCGAGGGGGCTGCGCTCACCGAGTGCCATCGCCTCGCCGGTGTAACCCTCGAAGTCGGCCAGGGTGACGGCGACGTCGGCCAGCGGCAGCTGCCAGGGCCCTACCAACTGGTCACGTGCACTCAAGCCGCCGACGCTGCGATCGCCGATCGTGACCAGGAACTGTTTCGAGCCGACACTGGGATGCGCCATCACGCGCAGGCCCGCCTCGCGCAGATCGAGCGCTGCGGTGTCCAGTCGCGGCCAGGCGACCGGACGTGGCGGCCGCGTCTCGCGATGCATCTTCGGCGCCTTGCCGAACAGCACGTCCATCGGCAGATCGATCACCGCCTCGGGCGCACCGGTCACGGCGACGGCCTGCGGGCGCGAATCTGTCACCCGCAGGTGGCGTGCGGCGGTGACGCGACCGACGACCGCGTAAATGCAGCGCTCCCGCCGGCACAGGGCCTCGAACTCGGGCAGGCGTTCGGCCGCAACACCCAAGGCGTAGCGTTCCTGCGCCTCGTTGCACCACAGCTGCATCGGCGACAGGCCCGGATCGTCGGAGGGAACGTGGAGGAGGTCGATCTCGCCGCCGACTTCGGAATCATTGAGCAGTTCGGGCAGCGCGTTCGAGAGACCACCGGCGCCGACGTCGTGCGCAGACAGGATCGGATTGGCATCGCCGAGCAGCCAGCAGCGGTCGATGACTTCCTGGCAGCGGCGCTGCATTTCGGGGTTGTCGCGCTGCACGGACGCGAAGTCGAGGTCTTCGCTGCTCTGGCCCGAGGCCACCGACGAGGCGGCACCACCTCCGAGTCCGATCAGCATGCCGGGCCCACCCAGCACCACCACCGCGTCGCCCGGTCGCAGGCGGCGCTTCTCGACCTGGTCGCGCTCGATGCTGCCGACGCCGCCAGCCAGCATGATCGGCTTGTCATAGCCACGGTGCAGACCGGGCGTGTCGGTGGCCAGTTCGAAGCTGCGGAAATAGCCGGTCAGCGCCGGCCGGCCGAATTCGTTGTTGAAGGCCGCGGCGCCGAGCGGACCGTCGCGCATGATCTCGAAGGCGCTGGCCATGCGCGGATTGATCGGCCGCTCGCGCTCCCAGGGGCGCGGCAGGCCGGGAATGCGCAGATGGCTGACGGTAAAGCCGGTCAGACCCGCCTTGGGCTTGCCACCGCGGCCGGTGGCGCCCTCGTCGCGGATCTCACCACCCGAACCCGTGGCCGCCCCTGGAAAGGGTGAGATCGCGGTCGGGTGGTTATGGGTCTCGACCTTGATCGCGAAGGCCGATGGCGCCGATGGACGCTCGACGTACACGCGATCAGAGCCGGCCGCAAAGCGGCGGGCCGCAAAGCCCTCGACGACCGCAGCATTGTCCTTGTAGGCGGAAAGGGTGAGCTGCGGCGAGACCTTCTGCGTGTTGCGGATCATGCCGAACAGGCTGATCGCCTTGTCTTCGCCGTCGATCCGCCAGCTGGCGTTGAAGATCTTGTGGCGGCAGTGCTCGGAGTTGGCCTGCGCGAACATCATCAGCTCGGCGTCCGACGGGGCTCGGTCCAGCTCGGCGAAACGCGCCTGCAGGTACTCGATCTCGTCGTCGGACAGGGCAAGCCCAAGCCGCTGGTTGGCCGCCGCGAGCACGCTCGGGGCGATGCGCTCGGCGCGCGCCGGTGCCTGCGCGGCAAACAGCCCGGCGAGGCGAGCCCCCTCGGTGACCAGGCTCTGGGTCATCGGGTCGTGCAGCAAGGTGGCGAGCCCGGCGAGCGCCGGCAGGGGTGCATTCAGCGCGTAGCTCACGCCACGCTCGACCCGGACCACATCCAGGCCCGCGCCACGGAGGATCTCGGTGGCCTTGGTCGACCACGGGGAGCGCGTCCCAAGACGCGGCAACACCCAGGGTGCTGCGGGGCGCGGCTCAGTGCTTGCAGGTGAGGCCTGGAGGATGCCCGAGATCCGCGCCAGGTCAGCGGGTGCCAGCGCACGTTCGCTGTCAACGAAGTAGAGCCAGCGCGAGTCGGTCAACCCAAGACCCGGGCTCAGGGTGGCGACGCGAGCGGCCAGTGCCGCCAGCCGGAAGGACGACAGGGCCGCCTGGCCCTCGAACACGATCATGCTGACCTTGTCACGCGCGTGGAGCGCGAGGAATGCGGAGCGCGAATTCTAGCAGCTTGCTTCGATCGGGCCCGCCGCGCCACGAGCGGCGACTCGCGTGAAACAAAGGCGTGTGGCCGTGACGCCTGAGGGCCGACTCTGCAAAAAGCAGACGGCGACTCCGTTGCCGGAGCCGCCGTCTGCTGACAGCGCATCGCGATTCGCGCTTACTGCTTGGCCGCCGCGGCCATCGCCTCAAGCCGCTGCAGCAGCTGCGCGGGCTCCATATAGCCACCCAACTGGGTGCCGTCTTCGCTGAACACGGCCGGGGTTCCGGTGACGCCGATCTGCTGCGACAGGTTGTACTGGTCGGCGATCGGGTTCTCGCACTCCTTGCGATCCAGCGGCAGCATCGCCTTGGCGTCGGTCATCGCCTTCTGCTGGTTGGTCGAGCAATACACCGACACCGCCTTCTGGTAGCTCTCCGAACCAATTCCGGCACGCGGGAAAAACAGGTACTCGATGGCGATGCCCGCGTTGTTGTACTCGGTCATGTGCTCATGCATCTTGCGGCAGTAGCCGCAGTCGATGTCGGTGAACACGGTGAGCGTGTACTTGGGGTTCGGCGGCGCGAACACGATGCGACCTGTCGTGACGCCTGCGAGGGCCTCGCGGCGGACCTTCGAGCGGCTGGCCTCGGTGATGTCGACCCGGTTGGGAATGTCGAACAGCGAGCCCTGGATCAGGTAGCGGCCGTCAGCGGTGACGTAGACCACGCGGCCTTCGATCGTGACTTCATAGAGACTCGGCACCACGGATTCCATGATGCTGTCGATCTTGGCGTTCGGCACCAGGGTCTCGATGGCCCCGCGCACCGCCGATTCGCCGGACTGTGCAAGGGCAGGGGTGGCGGTGGCCACGAAGCTCAGGGCGGCGACGAATGCGCCGGCAAGGATGCGGGTCATGCGGTTCCTCGAAGGTGATGGGGCCAGCGGAAGGCGGGTCAGATGTGCTGCGACCGCGGCCCGCGCCGGAAAGTTCAGTGCCGGGCGCGCCTGCGCGGCGGCGAGTGTACCCGAGCCCGCGCCACGCTCGGCTTCCGCCGGTCGACCGCGTCAGCCGCGCGGATGGTGCTGGCTGTGCAGGCGCTTCAGCCCCTCGCGCGCTACGAACGTGTAGATCTGGGTGGTCGACAGGCTACTGTGGCCGAGCAGCATCTGCAGAGCGCGCAGGTCGGCGCCGTGATTGAGCAGATGGGTGGCGAAGGCGTGGCGGAGGGTGTGCGGGCTGACACGTTCACCGGGGATGCCTGCGCAGAGGGCGAGCTTCTTCACCGAATGCCAGAACATCTGTCGCGTCATGCCTTCGCCCAGGCGTGACAGGAACAGTGCCAGTGGCTGCCGCCCGCGGGCGAGCAGCGGTCGTGCTTCCTCCAGATAGCGCTGCAGCCAGTGTTGGGCTTCCTCGCCCATCGGCAGCAAACGCTCCTTGCTGCCCTTGCCGAGCACGCGCAGCACGCCCTGGCGCAGATTGACGCCGCCGGCCGGCAGCTCGACCAGTTCGGATACACGCAAGCCAGTGCCGTACATGAGCTCCAGCATGGCGCGATCGCGCAGGCCCAGCGGCGTGTCCAGCGCCGGCGCCGCGAGCAGGGCCTCGACTTCCGCTTCGGTCAGGGCCTTGGGCAGGGGTCGACCCAGCCGGGGACTTTCGATCAGGGTGAGGGGATCGGCGCTGATCCGGTTCAAGCGCAGGGCCTGCGCGTAAAAGCGGCGCAAGCTGGACAGCAGACGGGCGCCGCTGCGCGGGCTGTAACCCTGCGTGCTGCGCCAGGCGAGATAGGCGTAGACCTGGCTTCGCGTCACCTCGAACAGGCCCGCCCCTGCGCCGGCCAGCCAGCGCGCAAAACCTTCAACATCTCGGCGGTAGCTGTCCTGGGTGTTGCGGGAGAGACCGTCCTCAGCCCAGGCGCGCTCGATGAAACCGTCTATCAGCGCCTGATTGGACGCACTCGGCGGCGGCAGGGCCAGGCTGCGCTCGCGGCGTTCGGCGGGGCTGGCGGGGCGGGTAGCGATGGGCTCGGGCATGGGCACAAGCTTACGCAAGCGCGAAAGACGCGGACCCATGGTCCGCCGTCCTGTCTCCATTCGAGGAATGGACGCCGATGACGCAGACGGGCGGCGGCTGAGCTTGGCAGCACCTTCGGCCCGGTATCCTGTCAGCGCCATGAAGAACTCACGCCCCGCGCCCGAGACCTCCCGACCACAGGTGGAAACCGCAGGCCTGTGGCCGCGCCTGTTCGCGCTCATCTACGATTTTTTTCCCGTGCTCGGTCTGTGGTTCGCAGTCGCCGCCCTGAGCTATGCGCTCAACGGCCGCGAACCGGTGACGCCGGGCAGCCTGGCGGCCTGGCTGGAGTTCATCGCGCTGGCGCTGGTGACCTTCCTGTACGCCGGTTTGTCCTGGCGCTTCGGTGGACAGACCCTGGGCATGCGCGCCTGGCGGCTGCGCGCGGTGGACACGCTCGGCAACCGCCCCGGCTGGCGGGCCATCGCCCTGCGTTTCGCTGTCGGCGCGATTTCGCTGGCGGCATTCGGGCTCGGCTTCCTCTGGGTGCTGATCGACCGGGAGCGCCGCAGCTGGCAGGAACTCGCTTCGGACACGCTGACCGTACGTCTTCCCCAGCGCTGAAGTGCGCCACCCGCTCCGCCGCCTGCTGTCGGGGTTGTCCCGACAGCGTTCCGTGCCTGCGTTGACGAAAGTGCCGGACAGGGGCGCCTAGACTTTGGGCTTCTTCGCCATCGCAGCGTCAACGCCGCTGGAGCGCGCCATGCAGATCAACGCCAAACCCACTTTTGCAGCCCAGACCACCCGCGCGGTCGATCTGGAAACGCAGTCACGCGCCTCGCAGCGACTGGGGGCCGGCCAGCCCCTGAACCCCACCGGCTCCGCCGAAACCCAGCAGGCGTCCCGTCTCGGCTTGCAGAACGATCAACGCGTCCAGCCTGGTCAGGACACCTTCGCGCTCGGTGCGGAGTTTCTGGCGAGGCCAAGGCCGATCAGCGGCAGCGGCGAGCGGGCGGAGGCCGCCCGGGGCATTCCATCCGCGTCGTCACCGGGCCTGTCCGAAGCGCGCTCCGATACTGCCGAGCGCATTCGCGAAGGCGTGGGCCGTCTGCGCGAGCAGGCGCAGGTCTCCGGCGCGCAGATGCTTGACGCACAGGCCAATCTGCAGCCGGAACGCGTGCTGGCGCTGATGCGCTGATCGGAGTCGCGCACCGAAGATTGGATTCCAACGGGCCCCGCGGGGCCCGTTGTCGTTTGCGGATCCGCGCGGCGCAGCGTCCGGTCTCGCTGTCGGGACCGCCCCGACAAAGGTCCGGCGACGACGGGGCCTAAAGAAATCCGCCGCGCGACCGTTAATTGTTTCAGCAGGCGCCGGGGCCTCGGCAACAGGCCAACCCCCCTGCGGAATCCAGGCCCTGACGGCCAACGGAACCCGAACCCCGAGGAGAAACATCATGCAAGTCATCAACACCAACACCGCCTCGCTGAACGCCCAGCGCAACCTGTCGACCTCCGGCTCGCAGCTGGCCACCTCGCTGCAGCGCCTGAGCTCCGGCCTGCGAATCAACAGCGCCAAGGACGACGCCGCCGGCCTCGCGATCTCCGAGCGCTTCACCAGCCAGATCCGCGGCGTCAATCAGGCGGCCCGCAACGCCAACGACGGCATCTCGCTGTCGCAGACCGCGGAAGGCGCGCTGGCCGAAGTCGGCAACAACCTCCAGCGCATCCGTGAGCTGGCGGTGCAGGCCTCCAACGGCACCAACAACCAGACCGACCGCGACGCCCTGAACGCCGAAGTCACCCAGCTGAAGGCGGAAATCCAGCGCGTCTCCGAGCAGACCAGCTTCAACGGCACCAAGCTGCTGGACGGTTCGTTCACCGCGGTCGCCTTCCAGGTCGGCGCCAACGCCGGCGAGACGGTCAGCATCTCCAGCATCGCCAACGCCCAGGTTGGCGCCATCGGCGGCACCTTCACCCGCACTACGGGTAGCTTCAATGCCACCGCCTTGACCGGTTTCGCCACGGCAATTGCGGCCGGCGGTGTCGAGTTGAACGGCGTCGACATCGGTGCGATCGGCGCGGCGGCCAATGCGCAGGAGCGTGCGGGTCAGCTGGTGGAAGCGATCAACCGCGTGTCCGCACAGTCCGGCGTGGGTGCGTCTTACGACGCCACCACCGGCGACGTGACCCTGGTCAGCAACGCCGCGGTGGTCACGACCGGTACCACCAACTCGGCCACCGTTGCGGGTATCGCCAACGCCTTCACCGGCACTTCGGCCACCAGCACCGGTATCACCTCGGTCAACGTGTCCAGCTTCACCGACGCCCAGCTGGCGATCGGCCAGATCGACAACGCCCTGACGGCCGTCAACTCCTCGCGCGCTGAACTCGGTGCGATCCAGAATCGCTTCAGCTCGGTCGTCACCAACCTGCAGACCAGCTCCGAGAATCTGTCGGCCTCGCGCTCCCGCATCCGTGACGCCGACTACGCCAAGGAAACCGCCGAGCTGACGCGCGGTCAGATCCTGCAGCAGGCCGGCACCGCGATGCTGGCCCAGGCCAACCAGCTGCCGCAGAACGTCCTGAGCCTGCTCCGTTAAGGAGCGGCTTCAGGCTCAAGGCCAGGGAGTGCAGCAGCAGCTGCACTCCCTTCGGCTACAAGATGAGCCGCCATGAACACGATCAATCCACTGTTGAACGTCTACAGCCCGGCCGCCGCCTCGCGCAGCAGCGGGGCTTCTGCAGTTTCCGGGGGCGGTCAGCCGACGCTGTCGAGCGCGGCGCCAGCCGGCGCCAGCGCGCTGCCGGCGCAGGCTTTGCAGGCCACCGGGCGGAACGCGCCCGCACCGAGTGCGCAGGAACGCGAGCGCGCAGCCGGACGTCCGGACAAGGAAGACCTGCAGCGTCAGCTCGATGAGGTCATGAAGGACGTTCAGACCTCGCTGCGCTTCCGCGTCGACGACGACTCGAACCGGGTCGTGGTGAGCATCGTCGACCAGGCGTCCGGCGACGTGATCCAGCAGATCCCTTCGGAGGTCTCGCTGCGCATCGCCCAACGCATGGCCGAGCTCGGCTCGGGCATGATCAACGAAAGCGCCTAGGGCGCGGAGTTCGGCAGCCATGTCCAGCATCGGCAGTGTGGGTTCGGGACTCGACATCCAGGGGCTGGTCAGCCAGCTGGTGGCCGCCGAACGCGCGCCGCAGGCGCAGCGGCTGTCGCGGATCGAGACCTCGGCGCGATCCCAGCTCAGTTCACTCGGCAACATCAGCAGCGTGCTGGCCCAGCTCAGATCCTCGGCCACGGCTTTCGGCACCGCCAGTGGCTTCGGGTCACGCACTGTCAGCCTTAGCAATGCCAACTATCTGAGCGCGACCGCAGGCCCCCTGGCCCAGCAGGGCAGCTATGACATCGAGGTCGTCAGTCTGGCTCGCGCCGGCAAGCTCAGCTCGACACCACAGGCCACGGCTTCCACGTCGCTGGGCAGCGGCAGTCTGACCCTCAACGTCGGCAGCGCGAGCTTCACTGTCAACGCCGGCGGAGATCCGATCACGCTGGAAGGCCTGCGCGACGCCATCAACAACGCCAGTGACAACGCCGGCGTATCGGCCAGCCTTGTCACCACCAACGATGGCGTCCGCCTGGTGCTGAGCGGACGCGACACCGGTGCCGCGAAAGCGCTCTCGATTGTCGGCAGCGGCGCGCTCACCGCCTTCGCGGGCGCCTTCAACGTGAACGCCAGTGCGGCCGATGCGCAGGTGCGTGTGGACGGCAACCTCGCTTCCTCGAGCACCAACGTTTTCGCCTCGGTGATACCGGGCGTCAGCTTCACCGCGACCAAGACGGAAACCGATCCGGCCAACACCCGCACCACCCTGACGGTGGGTCGCGACGATGGCGCCGCGCGCAAGCAGGCCGAGGCCTTTGTCGCCGCCATCAATGGGGTGCTCAGCACGGTCAAGGTGGCAACGCTCGCGAATCCGGAAACCGGCGTCACCTCACCATTGACCGGAGATGCGTTGCCGCGCTCACTCGTCACCCAGCTGCGCAACGCGATCGGCACTCCCGTTGCGGGTCAGCCCGCGGGTTTCGAGTCACTGAACTCGGTCGGCATCACGTTCCAGGCAGACGGCAGCCTCAAGCTGGACGCCACCCGCTTCGATGCGGCCATGAACGCGAACCCGCAGGCTGTCGCCAAGCTGTTCAGCGGCGACGGCAGCACCGGGAAACAGGTGTCCGACCTGGTCGACCGCTTCACCGGGGCGAACGGCGTCATCACCAGCCGCAACAAGTCCATCAATGAGCGCCTGGACGATGTAACCCGCCAGCGCGATGCGCTTGACCTGCGTATGGAGCAGGTTCAACGCACTTACCTGGCGCAGTTCACCGCCATGGAGAAAATCGTCGCCCAACTGCAGGGCACGAGCAGCTTTCTGGCAAACCAGCTGTCCCAGCTCCCCAATCTGAACCGCTGAACGGAGTGACCGCCATGCACGGCGCACAGGCCTACCTCAAGCAGTACCGCAGCACCGGACTCGAGGGTTCGGTCATCGATGCCAGCCCGCACAAGCTGGTCAGCCTGCTTCTGGCGGGCGCGCGCGAGCGCATCGGCACCGCGATGGCGGCGATGGGTGATGGCCGCATCGCCATCAAGGGTGAAGCGGTGAGCCGCGCCTGCGCGATCATCGACAGCCTGCGCGGCTCGCTGGATCACCGGGCCGGCGGCGAAGTGGCGAGCAGTCTGGAAGCGCTCTACGATTACGCGACGCGCCGTCTGGTCGAGGGCAACGCTTCCAACGACCCGGGCGCCTTCAGCGAAGTCGATGCCCTGCTGGCGGAAGTCCAGGCGGCATGGGCCGCGATTCCGCCCGAACTTCAGCAGCAGGCCGGTTGAGGCCAGCAGCGCGCGCTGTGGCCTCGTCCGTGCACCCGGAGCAGCCAGACATGCGCGAGATCCTCGAACGCTTCGAAGCCCTGGCCGAACGCCTCGAACGGGGCGAGGTCGAAGGCGCACAGGAGGCTTTGGCCGAGCACGATCGCGCCGTGCGTGCCGCATTCGCCAGCGCAGGCCCCATCGACGAAAGCGTGGCGCGCAGCCTGCTGGCACGCCAGCATCGCGTGCATTCGCTGATGCTGGCGGTGCGCGACCAGCTCGCCAACCAGCTGGGGATGGAGCGCCGCCATCACAACGCTCTCGCCCAGTACCTGCAGGACGACTCCGAATGACACCCGCCGAGGCCGAATCACGCCTTTTCGGGCAGGCACTGGTATGCCATGACGCGCTGTCCTGCACGCTGACTCCGGGTCCGGAATCGACCGTTGAGACCCAGCGACACCAGGCCATGGCAGAACGCCTGCTGCGCAGCACGGCAACCGCCGAGGCCGCGGCATCGGACGATCCCGAGCATTCGCCCCAGGAGTCCGCGCTGGTGCGGATGGAAGCCAAGATAGACCTCGCCTTGGATCTTCTGGCCCGGATGCTCTCGGCCGAACAGCCGCAGTCGCCACCGCGAACCGTGCGCTGGTCGCGTCTGGGCGCTCACCTGATCGCCGCGCAGGGGCGCGACATCGGCAGCCGTCATCTGCTCAGTCTGCAATTGCCAACCGGGCTGAATCTGCCGCTTCGGCTGCCCGTCGAAGTGTTGGCCAGTGCCGAACGCGACGACGGCCAACATGAGCTGTGGCTGGGGTTTACGCCCGACCACAGCGGCCTGGAGACGGCACTTGAGCGGTTCCTGTTCCGCCAGCACCGCCGCCAGATCGCGGCGAGCCGACGCATCAAGGCGTGACCACTCCCAAAGTGCGAACCGCATCGCCAGGGCAAGGCGAGCGGGCTCACGCTTTCGCCCGAGTGCGCACTGCGTTAAGTTTCCGTACCGCTTCCGCCTAGGGATCACGCATGCGCGTACTGCTCGCCGACGACCACACCCTGGTGCGGGCAGGCATCCGTCGCCTGCTGGAATCGCAGCCCGACATCGAGGTGGTAGCGGAGGCCCAGGACGGCCAGGAAGCGCTCGATCTCACCGCCATCCATCGTCCCGATGTCGTTCTCATGGATCTCGCCATGCCGGGCCGGAATGGGCTCGATGTGCTGATCGACATGCGCAGACTGTTCCCCGAAACCGCGATCGTGATGATGTCGATGCATGCCGACCCCGGCTATGTGCGGACCGCCTTGGAGCGCGGCGCCTTGGGTTTCGTGGTCAAGGAAGCGGCGCCTGCCGAACTGGAAATCGCACTGCGCGCCGCGCTGCGCGGCGATACCTTCCTGAGTCCAAAGATCTCCTCGCGGATGCTTGGCAAGAGTCATCAGCGGGTGCCGGGCGCGCAGGATCTGGAAGCCCTGCCGCCCCGGCAGAGGGAGATCCTGCGCTTGCTGGCCCAAGGCAAGGTCACCAAGGAAATCGCCGCCCTGCTCGGCATCAGCGTCAAGACCGTGGAGACACATCGCGCGCGCATGATGGAGACGCTGGGAATCCGTCGTTCCAGTGAGCTGCTGCGTTTCGCGGTGCAGCGCGCGCTCGACGCCTGACGTAGATTCGCCGCCAGCGCACCGTCGCGACGCTCCTGCGAAGCCGATTTCTCCCCGGATCAACCGTCAAAACACCCATCCCGCCGCAGCCGTGCCGACGGCTTTCCAGCGTTGTGGGGAATCACCCTACGCGTGTAGGGGCCACCCTGATTAAATTTCCGACGTTATCCGCCGAGAATGTTCTGAACGTTCTCGTTGAACGCGCCGCGGAAAGCCTAAGGGGTCCTCCATGAAACAGGGCATGCGCCAGCAGCTCAGTCAGACACTCAGCCTGACGCCCCAGCTGCTGCAGTCGATCCGCCTGCTGCACCTGAACGCGATCGAACTCGAAGCCGAAGTCAACCGCGCGCTCGACGAGAATCCACTGCTCGAGACCGACATTGACGACGAGCCCGCGGAGGAAGCCGCCGAAGCCGCGCAGGTCGAACTTGAAGACAGTCTCGACGGCCCGCGCGAAGACCTGCCCAGCGAATTCATCGAAGCCGGATTGAGCCGGGTCAGCGGTGCCGGCAATGACGACGACGACCCGCTGGCGCGCTGTGTGGCGCGTGAGACGGGCGGCGTGCGCCAGCGCCTGCTCGGCCAGCTCAGCCTGGAGCTGCACACCCCGGAGGAGCTCGAGGCCGCCGCCTGGCTGGTCGACCAGGTCGACGATGCAGGCTATCTGGAGCTGCCGCTGGCCGAACTGGCGGCGGCGGCGCGGGCCCGCGGAATCGACCCGCTGCGCTTGGCCGGCATCCGCCAGAAGCTGATGCGGCTTGAGCCAGCCGGTTTCGGCGCGGTCGACCTGCGCGAGTGCCTGCTCGTGCAGCTTGAGCAGCGCGACCATGATGAACCCGGC
Source organism: Aquimonas sp. (assembly GCA_044344935.1). GTDB lineage: Bacteria > Pseudomonadota > Gammaproteobacteria > Xanthomonadales > Xanthomonadaceae > Aquimonas. Next base: position 16,617 of record JBIJCA010000062.1, read on the forward strand.
CACGGGCTGGCGCTGCGGATGGTCTCCGAGCACCTGCAGCTGATGGCGGAACACGACCACAACGCAATCGCGGACGCGCTCGACGTCAGCGCCGACGAGGTCATCTGCGCCGAACGCCTGATCATGGCGCTCGATCCCAAACCCGGGGCGCATTCGGCGCCTGAGCCCCAGCAGTACGTGATCCCCGATGTGATCGTGCGAAAGGGCCGCAATGGCAACTGGGTGGTCAGTCTGAACCCGCTGACGGCGCCGAAGGTGCGGATCAGCCCAGTCTGCGAAGCCCTGCTCGAGAACGCCTCGCAGGACGACGCCGGCGCGAAGAAGATGCGCGAGCTGCTGCAGGACGCGCGCTGGCTGACCCGGGGCCTCTCGATGCGCTACGACACCCTGCTCAAGACCACCCAGGCGATCGTCGAGCGCCAGCTGAATTTCTTTGACCGCGGCGAAGAGGGCATGGGCCCGCTGACACTGCGCGAAGTCGCGGATGCCATCGGCATGCACGAATCCTCGATCTCGCGCATCACCACCGGCAAGTATGTGCAGACCCCGCGCGGCACCTTCGAACTGAAGTATTTCTTCGCGGTGCGTCTGGAAGGGGCGTCGGTGGCGGGCGTGGCCGTGCGCGCCATGGTCAAGCGCCTGATCGAATCCGAAAACCCCTCGGCACCGCTGGCGGATGACACCATCGTCAGCCTGCTCGCCCGCCAGGGCGTCAGCATCGCCCGCCGCACCGTGGCCAAATACCGCGAAATGCTGCACATCGGCTCCGCCAAGGAGCGCCGTCTGCAGGCCATGGGCGATGCCCGATCCCCCCGCGTTCCCCATCTGACGAGAGCCGCCCCATGAATCGCCTTACCGTCCTGCTGGTCGATGATCACGATGGTTTCCTCAACGCGGCGATGCGGCATTTCCGCAACGTTGGCTGGCTGGAAGTGGTCGGCCGCGCCATGAACGGCTTGGAGGCGATCGCCCAGACCGAGCAGCTCAGGCCGGCAGTGGTACTGATGGACCTCGCCATGCCCGAGATGGGCGGGCTGCAGGCCACGCGTCTGATCAAGGCCCAGACCGCGCCGCCCTATATCGTGATCGCCAGCCACTTCGACGATGCCGAACACCGCGAGCATGCCGCCCGTGCCGGCGCCGACGCCTTCATCAGCAAGCTCAACTACGTCCAGGAGGTCATGCCAATCCTGGCGCGGCTGGCGGGAGAGCGAGGCCATGTCTGAATCACGCGTGCTGGTGATCGATGCCGACCGCGGTCGCGGTGAGCGCATCGGCACCATCCTCGATTTCATGGACCTCACCCCGCGGGTGGTGACGGACGCCGACGAGCTGCACCTGTCGCGGCACGACCCGCAGGACTGGCTGGCCGTCGTGTTGGGCGAAGTGACCGACGCCAAGAGCTGGAAAGCCTTTCTCGACTGGATGAAGCGCGACCCGCTGCATCCGCCGATCCTGGCCCTGCCGGAACACCATCTCGATGGCCCTGAGGCTTTCGGCCTGCATGACGCCAACTTCTGGCCGCTGGACTACCCGATCAAGCAGCCGCAGCTGGTCGAGCATCTCCGGCGCGCTTCGATCAAGAAGATGGAGGACATCGCCGATGCCGGCGTGCCACGAGGCGGCCCGACCGGCAGCAGCGCGTCCGTGCACAAGCTGCGGCGCATGATCGAACAGGTGGCGAGTTTCGATACGACGGTGCTGATCCTCGGCGAATCCGGCACCGGCAAGGAAGTCTGCGCACGCGCCATCTACGAACGTTCGGCGCGCCGCAA
>JBIJCA010000085.1:0-15630 GCA_044344935.1 Aquimonas sp.
GATCGGCGTTCCCAATTTCCTGCCCGGCCCGCATGTGTATGCCGCAGCGCGCGAGGCGCTGGATCATGACAGCGGCCAGTACGGCAGCAATCGCGGGCCGGATGCCCTGCTCGATGCGTTCCTGAAGCACATCGAGTCGGCCGGCCTGACCGGCTACCAGCGCAAGCATTGCGCCACCGGCATCGGCGCCAAGCACATTCTCTACAACCTGGCCGAAGCCCTGCTCGATCCGGGCGACGAGATCGTGTTCCCCTCGCCGTACTGGACCACCTACGCCGACATCGCCGCGATTGTCGGTGCGCGCGCGACGGTGCTGCCGTGCCCGGCCAGCCAGAACTACAAGCTCACTCCGCAGCAGCTCGATGCGGCCCTGGCGCGCGGGCCGAAGGTGTTCCTGTTCAACAACCCTTCGAACCCGACCGGGATGGTCTACAGCGGCGAGGAAATCGCCGATATCGCCGATGTGCTGGCGCGCCATCCGGACGTCTGGATGATCTGCGATGACATCTACCATCGCATGGTCTTCAGCGGGCAGGGCTACCACAACGTGCTGCACTTCCGGCCCGAGCTGGCCGATCGCGTGATCTTCGTCGACTCGCTGTCCAAGACCTATGGCATGCCCGGCTGGCGCGTCGGCTTCATGGCCGGACCGGAGTCGGTGGCGCAGGCCCTGACCACGCTCAATTCCAATCACATCACCAATGTGCCCGAAGTGGTGATTGCCGCCGCCATCGCGGCGCTGTCGGGCCCGCAGGACGTGCCTGCCGCGAAGGCGCGCGAGTTCGAGGCCAAGCGCGACCGCGTGCTGGCAGCCTTGGCGCAGATCCCGGGTGTCGTCTGCCCGAAGCCGGAGGGCGCCTTCTACGTGTTCCCCGACATCGCCTGCGCGTTCGGTCGCCGCCACGGCGAGCGCTTGATCACCGATGACGTCGATTTCTGCTCCGCGCTGCTGGAAGCGAAGGGCGTGGCCTGCGTGCCGGGCTCGGCCTTTGGTGAGCCGCGCGCACTGCGCATTTCCTATACCTGCCCGGACGCTCAGCTGGACGAAGGCTTGCAGCGTATGCAGGCCTTCTTCGCGGAGCTGTCGTGAGCGCGCGCCACTGGCTGCTGATCCTGGCGGTGTTGATCGCGATCGGCTTCTGGCGCTCCGAGCGCTCCGCCAAGGCCGCGTTGGAAGGCCTGCCTGGCACAGGCGACCCGAACCGCGTGGTGATGGTCAGCGCCGAATGGTGCGGCTACTGCCAGAAGCAGCTGGCGGAATTCCGAGCCGCCGGCGTGCGCTTCACCGAGCTCGACTTCGACCAGGCCGAAGGCCGAGCGGTGGTTGAAGCACTCGGGGGCCGCGGCGTGCCGATGACCGTGATCGGCGATGAAGTGATCCATGGCTACAACCGGCCGGCGCTGCAGGAGCACCTTGCGGCCATCGGCTATCAGATGCGTTGAGGTCGATCGACCGCAGACGTATCGAACGTTCCCTCTGTTCCAACCACCCCAGAAGACGACACAGGACCCTCCCATGAAGACCCCCGTCCGCGTTGCAGTGACCGGCGCCGCCGGCCAGATCGGCTATTCCCTGCTGTTCCGCATCGCCTCAGGCGAGATGCTCGGAAAGGACCAGCCGGTGATCCTGCAGATGCTTGAGTTGCCGATGGAGAAGGCCCAGGCGGCGCTTCGCGGCGTGATGATGGAGCTCGAAGACTGCGCCTTTCCCCTGCTCGCCGGCATGGTTGGCACCGACGACCCGATGGTCGCGTTCAAGGATGCCGATGTCGCCCTGCTGGTTGGCGCGATGCCGCGCGGCCCGGGCATGGAGCGCAAGGACCTGCTGCTGAAGAACGCCGAGATCTTCACCGTGCAGGGCAGGGCGATCAACGCGGTCGCCTCGCGCGACATCAAGGTGCTGGTGGTCGGCAACCCGGCCAACACCAATGCCTACATCGCCATGAAGTCGGCGCCAGATCTCAACCCGAACAACTTCACCGCGATGCTGCGTCTGGACCACAACCGCGCGCTGTCGCAGCTGGCGATCAAGGCCGATGTCGCTGTGGCCGACATCGAGAAGCTGATCGTCTGGGGCAACCACAGCCCGACCATGTATCCCGACTACCGCTTCGCCACCGCCGCTGGCGCTTCGCTGAAGGACCGCATCGCCGACGAGGCCTGGAACCGCGAAACCTTCATCCCGAAGGTCGCCAAGCGCGGTGCTGCGATCATCGAGGCGCGCGGCCTGAGCTCGGCGGCCTCCGCTGCGAATGCGGCAATCGACCACATCCGCGACTGGGTGCTGGGCACGAACGGCAAGTGGGTGACCATGGGCATTCCCTCGGACGGCAGCTACGGCATTCCGAAGGACGTGATGTTCGGTTACCCGGTCACCTGCAAGGACGGCAAGTACGAGATCGTGCAGGGCCTGGCGATTGACGAGTTTTCGCAGGAGCGCATCAACTTCACCCTCAACGAGCTCGAAGAAGAGCGCGCCGGCGTGGCGCATCTGCTGGGTTGAAACCCGCAGCGGTGATGTACGACGAAAGGGCGGCCCACGGGCCGCCCTTTCTGCTTCTGCGGTGACTATCGCGCGTGCATGGGCACTTGCCCCGATGCGCTTTTGCGAATCCCGAATCCCAGCTCTTGAGACCAACGTCGACAGGCGCCGTCGCGCACATGGGTCTAGGCTTTGTGAATCCCCCGCGGAGCAGCTGCCATGCGTTACGACGAACTCTACCGTCACTCCATCGAACAACCCGAGGCCTTCTGGGCGGACGCGGCCAAGGCCATCGACTGGGAAACGCCGCCGCTGCAGATTCTGGATGATTCCAAGCCGCCGTTCCGGCGCTGGTTCGTGGGTGGACGCACCAATCTCTGCCACAACGCGATCGATCGGCATCTCGCCGAGCGCGCGGATCAGCCTGCATTGATCGCGGTCTCCACCGAGACCGGCCTTCGCCAGACCTGGACCTACGCGCAGCTGCATCGCGCGGTCAGTCAGTGTGCGGCGACGATCCAATCGCTGGGTGCGGGCGAGGGCGATCGCGTGGTGATCTACATGCCCAACACCGGCGAGGCGGTGATCGCGATGCTGGCCTGCGCCCGCATCGGCGCGATCCACTCGGTGGTGTTCGGAGGCTTCGCCGCGCACAACCTCGCCCTGCGGATCGACGATGCCCAACCCACGTTGCTGATCTGTGCCGATGCCGGCCTGCGCTCGGGCAAGGTGATCCGCTACAAGCCGCTGGTGGACGCGGCCCTGGCTGAAGCGAAGAGCCCGCCGCCGAAGGTGCTGGTGATGAACCGGGGCCTCGACGCCGAGGTGCCGATGACGGCCGGTCGCGATGTGGACTATGCCGCTGCCTCCGCTGAGTTTGCTGACGCGGAGGTGCCGATCGTCTGGCGCGAAAGCAACGCGCCGAGCTACCTGCTCTACACCTCGGGCACCACCGGCAAGCCCAAGGGCGTGCAGCGCGACACCGGCGGCTATGCCGTGGCGCTGGCGCTGTCGATGCGCACCGTCTACGACATCGGCCCCGGCCAGGTGATGTTCTCGACCTCGGATGTCGGCTGGGTGGTGGGCCACTCCTACATCGTCTACGGCCCATTGATCGTGGGCGCCACCACTATCGTCTACGAGGGCCTGCCGACCTCGCCCGATCCGGGCATCTGGTGGGAGCTGTGCGCGCAGTACGGCGTGCGCACCCTGTTCTCGTCACCGACTGCAGTGCGGGTGCTGAAGAAGCAGGACCCCGCCTGGCTCACGAAGCACGACCTGTCCAGCCTCCAGTGGCTGTTCCTCGCCGGTGAGCCGCTGGATGAACCCACTGCGCGCTGGATCAACGATGCGCTGGGCGTGCCGGTGATCGACAACTACTGGCAGACCGAAACCGGCTGGCCGGTGCTGTGTCTGCAGCCCGGACTCGAACTCAAGCCCACCAAGTTCGGCTCGCCCGGCCTGGCCAACCTCGGCTTCAGCCTGCGGCTGATCAACGAAGTCACGGGCGATGCCTGCGTTGCTGGCGAGAAGGGCGTACTGGCCATCGTCCCGCCACTGCCGCCGGGCTGCCTGTCGACCGTGTGGAGGGACGATGCCCGCTTCCTCGCGAGCTACTTCAGTCACTTCAAGGAGCTGCTCTACAGCTCGCTGGATTGGGCGATCCGCGACGAGGATGGCTACTACTTCATCCTCGGTCGCACCGACGACGTCATCAATGTGGCCGGCCACCGACTCGGCACGCGCGAGATCGAAGAGTCCGTCTCCGGCTGCGGCGGCGTGGCCGAGGCCGCGGTGATCGGTGCCGCGGACGAGCTCAAGGGCCAGGTGCCGGTGGTGTTCGCCACCCTGAAGGGCGGCGACGGATCGGATCGTCGTGCTGCCGCCGAGGCGATGATGCGGCAGGTGGTTGAGCAGTTGGGCGCTGTGGCGAGGCCCGCGCGTGTGTATGTGGTGGATGCCCTGCCGAAAACGCGCTCGGGAAAGCTGCTGCGGCGCTCGCTGCAGGCGCTGGTGGAGAGCCGTGATCCGGGTGATCTGTCGACGCTCGACGACCCGAACGCGCTCGAGTCGATCAGGCAGGCGCTTGCCCGTGGGCCCGACGTCGGCTGATCGGGGCGTTCATGCGAGCTGCAAAGCAGAAGGGCGGCCCTTGGCCGCCCTTCTTCTTTGTTCTGTGCAAGAGCTGATCGCTAAAGTTCGTTGACGCTGTAGAACGCATGATCGCCGATCAGGGCGACGGGCGTTCCCTGCGCCCAGTTGGGTCGCTTCACGATGTCGTTGACCAGAAAATGACTGGCGCCAGGGACGACTTGACGGCGGGTGTTCAAGGGTTTGTCCCAGTCGCGCAGTGCATCGAACGCAATCGCCGCTGCGCGGTCCCATGCCTTCCGGCTCTTCAGCGTGAACTCGCCCGACACCAGTGTGGGCGCGAACTGGCGGGGTGCAGTGACCACCGCGCAGACGGAGTCTCCCCAGCGCCCGTCCTCCACGCGACGAAGCGCCACTTCGGCGACTGCGCGCTGACCCAGGCTCGACTGGTTGCGCGCTTCAAGGTAGATCGTCGTCGTCAGGCAGATCGGATCGGCGACGGGCTGCGGCATCACGTTGGCTAACCAGAGTATCCAGGCCAGTTTCATGCGGACTCCTGTTCCGTTGCGTCGGTGCCCGCACTCGCACCGCAGAGTGCGCCGCAAAGGCGTTCTCAACGGGTGCAGGAAAGGGGACTACGCCGACATGGCGTTGAAGGTCACGCCTGACAGGGGCAGGAAGGGCGCCTCACTGTCAGCCGCTTTACGGATGTGAACGGACGGCCGGCACTCGACGGTCGCGTTCTCGCCCCAGGACACGGCCGGGTCATCTGTGGGCGGACTGCGGGCGAGAGTACAGCGGCAATGTAAATCCAGGCTGAATAGATTGGAGCTCGCCTGAACATGCATTCAGTGGCTATAGAGTTCTGTTTGCGAACAAAGTGCAGGAGTCGTCCGCTGTCCGCGTGCTCGGCACGCGAAGATCCTGCAATAGTCCCTCGGCGCGCTCGTTCGGCGCGGCTGCCACCAACGGCCGCGACCGCGTATCCCTCGACCCCGGCGCGCCTGCACGGTCCAACCCGCGCTCCGGATGCATGTACCCATATCAGCTCGGGCCAGAGCTTCTGGTGTGCGCTGGGAATTGCCGTGAGGCCGCGAGTCTCAGAGCGCTGCCGCAGCGCGCACGCCTTCCTCTATGGCTCGCTTGGCATCGACTTCCGTGGCGAGCAGCGCTCCACCGATGAGGGTGCTTTGCACGCCCGCTGATTGGAGCGCGTGGTGCAGGCTGTTCTCGGACTCCTGTCCCGCACACAGGACGATACTGTCGACTTCGAACAGCCTGTCCTTTCCATCGACTCTGCAGTGCAGTCCCGCATCGTCAATGCGTACGTACTCGACGCCGCCGATTGCAGCCACGCCCTTGGCCTTGAGTGCAGCGCGATGCACCCAGCCGGTTGTCTTGTTCAGTCGGGATCCCGGTTTGCCGGCGCTCCGCTGAAGCATCCAGATCTTGCGTGGCGAGGGCTCGACATGCACGGGCTTCAGCCCTGAGCCTTGCGAGTAGCCGATGTCCACGCCCCATTCGTCCATCCAGCGCTGCGGCTCCACGGTGGGCGAGGGCTGTGGCGTGCTGAGGAATTCGCAGACATCAAAGCCGATGCCGCCGGCGCCGATCACCGCCACACGCTCCCCGATCTCAGCGCCGTTCAGTGCAGCCGCGTAGCCCACCACCTTCGAATGCTCAACGCCGGGAATCGGCGGCGTTCGTGGACGGACACCCGTGGCAACGATGACAGCATCGAACCGACCCGATCGCAGGGTGTCGACATCGGCCCGTGCACGCAGGCGCAATTCGACGCCGAGCTCTTCGATGCGCGCGCGGAAGTACCTCAAGGTCTCGCTGAACTCTTCTTTGCCCGGAATGCGTCGCGCGAGGTTGAACTGGCCCCCGATGTCGTCGCCGGCCTCGAACAGGACAACGTGATGCCCACGCTCGGCCGCAGCGCAGGCGCTGGCGAGCCCCGCCGGCCCCGCGCCAACGACCGCGACGCGCTTCGGCGATGTGCTTGGTCGCAGAACGATCTCCGTCTCACGGCAGGCGAGTGGATTGACCAGACAGCTGGCAGGCTTGTTCTCGAAGACGTGGTCGAGGCAGGCCTGGTTGCAGGCGATGCAGGTGTTGATCGATGCGCTGCGACCGGCGCGCGCCTTGTTCACCCAGTCCGGATCAGCGAGCAGTGGACGCGCCATCGAGACAAGGTCTGCCGTGCCGGAAGCGAGCAGGGCTTCCGCGACTTCAGGGGTGTTGATCCGGTTGCTGGTTACCAGCGGCAGCTTGACCTCTCCGCGCAGCCTTGCGGTCACGCCCGCAAAGGCCGCGCGGGGCACTGAGGTGACGATGGTCGGCACCCGGGCCTCGTGCCAGCCGATGCCGGTATTGATGATGCTTGCGCCCGCTGCTTCGACGGCCTGTGCGGTAGCGACCACTTCCTCCCAGCTGCAACCGCCCTCCACCAGATCCAGCATCGACAGCCGGTAGATGATCAGGAAGTCCCGGCCCAGCGCGGCGCGCGTTCGGCGCACGATCTCGACCGCGAAGCGCATGCGGTTTTCGAGGCTTCCACCGAAACGGTCCTGGCGTTGGTTGGTGCGGGGTGCCAGGAATTCGTTGATCAGGTAACCCTCGGACCCCATGACCTCGACACCGTCGTAGCCGGCTTCGCGCGCGAGCTGGGCGCAACGCACGAAATCGCGGATCTGTCCTTCCACACCGCGTTCGCTGAGTGCGCGCGGCTTGAAAGGGGAAATCGGCGCTTTCAGAGCGGAGGGAGCCACCGCCAGGGGGTGATAGGCATAGCGCCCGGCGTGCAGGATCTGCAGGCAGATGTGGGCGCCCTCGGCGTGTACGGCCGCAGTGACCTGCCGATGCCGACGTACTTCCCACGGCCAGGACAGCTTGCCCGCAAAGGGCTTGACCCAGCCAGCCATGTTGGGCGCGATGCCGCCGGTGACGATCAGGCCCACGCCGCCCTTGGCTCGGGCTGCGAAGTAGGCGGCGAGGCGCGGGAAGTCGCTGGCTCTGTCCTCCAGTCCAGTGTGCATGGACCCCATCAGAACCCGGTTGCGCAGGGTGAGGTGGCCCAGATCGAGAGGACTCAGAAGAGTGGAATAGCTGGCCGAGTTCATTGCTTGGGGTCCGTTGGGTGACCCTGTCACGATGCCGAAGCAGCGACAGACGGGCAAGGATGGGTCCGGCGACCGCGATCTCCGCAGCTTCGCTTTGGCGCTTCGGTTTGGGGCTTCAAGGCGCCCTTTTCACAACATGCGGTCCAGTCGTTTGTGCGCATTCGCCTGAACGTCCGCCCATTTCGGGCACCATAAAGGGCGGTTCAGGTTTGCGAACCCCGTTACAAATGCGTTAACGTGGTCGTCATCGCACAGGTCTACAGTGACGTTCGCTGCGCTGTCATCCAACAGCACATCCTTTCTGGACGTTTCCGGTCCGTTGTTGCATCACCCGTCTCATCAGGAGAACCCCAATGCAGAAGAAGCTCCTTTGCTGTGCACTGCTCGCCGGCGTCGGTTTCATGGGCGCAGTCAATGCCCAGGATTTTGACGACCGCTGGTATGTCGGCGCCTCCGCCGGCATCGTTGAGTTCGACAGCACCCGCGGCCTGAAGGACAACGGTCAGCTTGGCCTGAACTTCGGCAAGTTCTTCACTCCGAACTGGTCGCTCGACGCCGAGATCGGTTACACCAATCCGCAGCTGCGCGGCAGCTCGCTGAACTGGAGCCAGTACGGCCTCGGATTGACTGGCCGTTACCATTTCCGTGAAGCAGGCGACAACTGGGGCCCTTACCTGGCTCTCGGCGCTGGCGTGTGGCGCCACGAGCGTGAGTTCGAAAGCCCTGTCGGCCGTCCTGGCGAAGTCAAGGGAAACAACCTAGCCATGAATCTGGGCCTTGGTGTGCAGCGTGACTTCGGCCGCGCCATTGTCCGCGCCGAGTACGGCGCCCGCTTCGACTTCGACAGCGACAGCGTCGCCAGCGAAAGCTACTTCGCCGACCGCGTGTTCTCGCTGGGCTTCAGCTTCCCGCTGGGTGCGAAGGCGGAGGCAGCCGTCGAAACGCCCGCACCGGCGCCCGCGCCGGCTCCGCAGGTCAGCTGCGCAGATCTGGATGACGACGGCGACGGCGTCAATAACTGCGAAGACAAGTGCCCCAACAGCACCCCCGGCCAGACCGTGGGCCCGGATGGCTGCCCGGTGCCGGTCACGATTGACCTGCGTGGCGTGAACTTCGACTTCGACAAGGCAACCCTGCGTCCTGACGCTGTGGCCACCTTGAACGAAGTGGTGAGCATCCTGCGCCAGTACAGCGATCTGCGCGTTGAAGTCGCCGGCCACACCGACCTCTGCGGTTCGGATGGCTACAACCAGACCCTGTCGCAGAGCCGTGCCCAGGCCGTGTATGACTTCCTGACCAGCAACGGCATCAGCGCCTCGCGCCTGGTGGGTCCGACCGGTTACGGCGAAAGCCGTCCGCTCGTGCCGACGGGCCAGACGCTGCCGGAGTGCAAGAACGAGACGAACCGCCGCACCGAGCTGAACGTGCAGAACTGATCGGTTCGATCGGCAGGCAACACCTGGAAGCCCGGCCTAGTGCCGGGCTTCCGCTTTTCGGGGGATCCGAGCGCGCGCCGCGTCTGCCGTGGCGGGCTGGGGTCGGCGCCATCCCTGTGCGCCGCCTGTGGCACTTGACCATCCCCGGCCCGGCCCGGATGGTGCGCGAACGACCTCTTGTCCCGGAGTCCACCCGCCATGTCAGCCAGTCGCTTTTCCTTGACCTTCGCCGCATTCCTGGCGCTGCCGCTGTGCGCATCGGCGACCGAAACCCGTTTCGCCCTGGTCATCCATGGCGGCGCGGGCACCCTGTCCCGAGAGACGATCACCGCTGAGACCGATGCCGCCATCCGCGCCGATCTGAATCGCGCCCTCGATGCCGGTGCCGCCGTGCTTTCCGAGGGCGGCGCCAGCCTTGATGCCGTGGTTGCCGCGGTCAAGCTGCTGGAGGACTCGCCCTACTTCAATGCTGGCAAGGGCGCGGTGTTCACTCACGAAGGACACAACGAGCTGGACGCCTCGATCATGGACGGTGCGACGCGCCGCGCCGGCGCGGTGGCCGGCCTGCGGACGGTGCGCAATCCGATCGACTTGGCGCGCGCCGTGATGGAGCAGTCGCCGCACGTCATGCTGATGGGCGAAGGGGCCGAGCGCTTCGCTCGCGAGCGCGGCATCGAACAGGTCGATCCCGGCTATTTCCGCACCGAGCAGCGATGGAACCAGTTGCAGAGCGTGCTTGAGCGGGAAAAGGCGCAAGCCTCGATTACGCCCTCGACCTATTTCGGTACAGTCGGGGCTGTGGCGCTCGACCAGGCCGGCAGAATCGCCGCGGCGACTTCAACCGGAGGCATGGTCAACAAGCGGTGGGGCCGCGTCGGCGATGCCCCGATCATCGGTGCCGGCACCTATGCGGATGATGGTTGCGGTGTATCTGCCACCGGCTGGGGCGAGTACTTCATTCGACTGTCGGTGGCGCACGACATCTGCGCGCGCATGCGCTACGGCCAGCAGTCCCTGGCCGTCGCGGCGGACAAAGTGCTGCTGGAGGATGTGCCGAAGCTGGGTGGCGATGGCGGAGTCATCGCAATGGACGGCAGCGGTGCGATCCGCATGCCCTTCAGTACGGCCGGCATGTACCGCGGTTGGATTACGGTCGACGGCCAGCGTGGCGTGGCGATCTTCGCCGATGAGCCCGACCCGGATGCGCGCAGGAGCTCTCGCAGGGACGGGTGAGGCGCGGGCGAGGGGCGCGGCGCGGTCGCCGCGCCCCTCGCTTGCCGCAGGCGATCAGAACCCCCGATCGCCGGAGAGGATTCCGCCCAGACCGCCGAGAACCGAGCCTTCTTCCTTGCCGCCACCACGCTGGTAGGCCGCAGCGAACATGCGGCCCGCCATGCGCGAGAAGGGCAGGGATTGCAGCCAGACGTGGCCCGGACCGGTCAGGGTTGCCAGGAAAACGCCCTCGCCGCCGAACAGCATGGATTTGATGCCTCCGACCGGCTTTACGTCGAAGCCGACTGTCTGGCTCAGGGCGACCACGCAGCCGGTATCCACATCGAGCCGCTCGCCTGCCTTCAGTTCGCGCTCGACCACGGTGCCTCCGGCATGGACGAACACCTGTCCGTCGCCCTCAAGCTTCTGCATGATGAAGCCCTCGCCGCCGAACAGCGCCGTCATGATCTTCTTCTGGAAGAAGATGCCGATGCTGACGCCGCGCGCGGCACACAGGAAGCTGTCCTTCTGGCAGATCAGTCGACCGCCATAGTTGGTCAGCGACAGCGGCAGGATGGTGCCCGGGTAGGGTGAAGCGAATGCGACCTTGGCCTTGCCGCTGCCCGCATTCGAGAACAGGGTGGTGAACAGGCTCTCACCGGTCAGGACGCGTTTGCCTGCACCCAGCAGCTTGTCTACGAAGCTGCCGCCCTGGCCGCTGTGGCTGCCGTCGCCGAACACCGTTTCCATTTGCACCTGCGCGTCCTTGAACATCATCGCTCCGGCTTCAGCGATTGCGCTTTCGCCCGGGTCGAGTTCGATTTCGACGAACTGCATTTCGTGGCCGAAGATCTGGAAGTCGATCTCATCGGCGCTGCGCTGTCCGATCGGCGGCGGAACTGCGGCTGCGACCAGCGCGCCCGCGCCCGAGCCGGTCAGTTCAGTGCAGGCGGCGATCGGCAGCCACTCGGCGAAACCGGCGCGCCAGCAGTGCCCATTGGAGTTCTGTCGCGCTTGCGCTGCGGCAGCGGCGGAATCGAGCGGGCCAATCTGCTGGCCACCGTAGCTGAGATACCAAGCGTGCATGGTGGGGCTTCCTCAGGGGTGTGGTGGTGGGGCGAACCGCGCGTCAAGCTCGGCGCGCTGTGCGGAATCGAGTTTCAGACCGTCGGCGAGTCGCTGCATCCAGCGCTGCTCGGCCTCGGTATCGATGCTGATGGTGACAAGCGCGGCAGCGTAGATCTCGGCAGCCAGGTGTGCAGGCGTCTGGGCGATCAGCTCGGGCATCGACAGCGGCTGCGCCAGCTCGGCGCGCAGGGCGGCGAGGTCGTCAGGGTCCAGCCCGGCCGCTTGTGCGCGACCGAGGATGGCTTCGCGCTCGTTGCCGTCGATCAGACCGTCGGCCGCGGCGGCTGCGATCATGCTGCGGATCACCAGCAGTGCTTCGGGCACCTGCGCCAATGCGGGTGCGACAGGGACAGCGCTGAAGGCGGCAGGCGCGGGCGGCGGTGGAGGAGGCGGGGTCATGGCAGGCAGCGGCTGTGCTGCAGGCGGCGGTGACCCCGCTGCGCCTGCTGATTGACCTTTGTAGTGATCCCACGCAGCCATCGCGACGCCAAGCGCGCCCAATCCGAGCGCTGCCTTGTTGCCAGCGCTCAGGCCACCGAGCGCGCCGCTGATGCCGCCGCCGAAACCGCCGCCGGAGCGATGTTTCTTGCGGCCGCGGTCACCCCCAAGTGCGCCGCCGAGGGCGCCGCCCATCATCTGTTGCAGTAGTCGCTGTGGGTCGAACATGTCGTAGGGTCTCCTGAAGACACGCATGAAGATGGGGTCGATGTACGCAGGGCGGAAGGACGGGCCGTCCGCGGGCATGTGACCTGGAGCGCGAATGGTAGCGTCGCCGAGGATTTCGCCGATGTGAGCCGGCGACTACACTAGCGCCCTCCGGCCAGATACTTGCGCCGCCGCCCCCAAAGGACTGTCCAACTCCATGGTCGACCGCGTCAATTCCCTAGTTCCGCGCGGCCCCGGTGGGATGTGGAAGGCGTTCAAGTGGTCCATGCAAGGGCTTGCAGCGGCTTTCAGGTTGGAAGCTTCGTTCCGGCTTGAGGTCTATCTTTTCCTTATCCTCTGTCCGCTCGGTCTTTGGCTGGGATCGGGTTCTATGGAGCGGATCGTTCTGGTTGGGAGTCTGCTGCTGGTGCTGTCGGCTGAGCTCTTGAACTCTGCGATCGAGGCGGCGGTCGACCGAATGGGGCCCGAACACAACGAGTTCGCCGGCCGAGCCAAGGATATGGGCTCGGCTGCCGTGTTTGTACTGATGTTGAACGTGATTTTGTGCTGGTCGCTGTTGCTTCTGCCGCGCCTCTGGCCCTGACTGCGCCGCGCTGATCGCCGGCCCCCTGTAACTGACTTTGCCGCGCTTCGACACGGCGCCGAGGAAACCGACGTATGACCGTTGCCGACTATCCCGCCCTCTTCCTCAAGCGAGGCGAGGATCGCCGCCTGCGGGCAGGCCACCTCTGGGTCTTCAGCAATGAAGTCGATGTGCTGCGCTCCCCGCTGACCGCGATGGAAGCCGGCAGCCCGGTTCATGTCATGGACGCCGGCGGCAAGCCGATTGGCACCGGCTACGTGAATCCAGCCACCCTGATCTGCGCGCGCGTGCTCGATCGCGGCGGCCACGCATTGGATCGCTCGCTGCTGGTGCATCGTCTGAACGTGGCATTGGCCCTGCGCGAGCGCCTGTTTGACACCCCCCACTATCGCCTCGTGTACGGCGAGTCGGACGGCCTGCCGGGGCTGGTGATCGACCGCTTCGGCGATGTCGTGGTGGCCCAGCTCGGCACTGCCGGCATGGAGCGCATGAAGGATCTGATCATCGACGCGGTGCGCAAGGTCCTCAACCCCGCGGCTCTGCTGTTCCGCAATGACGGTGGCGCGCGCGTCATCGAAGGTCTGCCCTCCTGTGTCGAAGTGGCTTTCGGTGAGGTGCCTGAGCGGGTGATCGTCGACGAGGGCGGGCTTAAGTTCGCAGTCGACGTCCTGCATGGACAGAAGACAGGCTGGTTCTTCGACCAGCAGGACAACCGCGATCGTCTGCGCAGGTTGGTGCCAGGCCTGCGCGTGCTGGATGTCTTCAGCTATATCGGCGCCTGGGGCATCCGCGCCGCCGGCTTTGGAGCGAGCGAGGTGACCTGCGTCGATGCCTCCGGCCCAGCCTGCGAGCAGATCCGCGACAATGCGCGTCGCAATGGCTTCGGCGACACCGTCGAAGCCGTCTGCGCCGATGCCTTCGACTACTTGAGGCAGGCCCGCGCTGAGCGCAGAAAGTGGGACGTGGTGATTCTCGATCCGCCCGCCTTCGTCAAGCGCCGCAAGGACTTCAAGGAGGGCAGTCTGGCCTACCGGCGCATCAACGAGATGGCGATGCAAGTGCTGGAGCGGGATGGTCTGCTGGTCAGCGCTTCCTGCAGCTACCACATGGGGCGTGACGCACTTCTGGAAGCCATCCAGGCAGGGGCGCGGCATCTGGATCGCCAGGTGCAGGTGCTTTGCCATCTCCAGCAGTCGGCAGATCATCCGGTGCATGCGGCGATCATCGAGACCGACTACCTGAAGGGCTTCGTCGGCCGCGTGCTGCCGGCCTGATCGCATGACCGCGTCCAACGTCCATCTGCATCAGATCGATCCAATCGCCATCAGTGTGTTCGGCTGGCCCGTGCACTGGTACGGAATCATGTACCTGCTGGCGTTCGGCGCGGCCTGGTGGTTGGGGCGTCTGCGCCTGCGGCAGGGGCGCTTCGGCGTCAGCGAGCAGGCCTTTGGCGACCTGATGTTCTACGGCATGCTCGGCGTCGTGCTGGGTGGTCGACTCGGCTACATCTTCTTCTACGGGTGGCAGAACGTGGTCGCCGACCCGCTCTCCGTGCTGCGCGTCTGGGAGGGGGGCATGAGCTTCCATGGCGGCCTGCTGGGCGTGATGACAGCGGTCGGCTGGTGGTCGCGGGGGCAGGGGCGTTCGATCTGGGAGACGCTCGACTTCGTTGCGCCTCTGGTCCCGCTGGGCCTGCTGTTCGGACGCATCGGCAACTACATCGGTGGCGAGCTGTGGGGCCGCACGACTGACGTGGGCTGGGCGGTGATCTTCCCGAGCGGCCTGCCGCGCGAATTCCAGCACTTGCCTGCGGCCGAGCTTCAGAAACTGCACGCCCAGGGCGCGCTGGATGCCTTTGCGCGACACCCCTCGCAGCTCTACGAGGCTTTCCTCGAGGGCTTTGTGCTTTTCGGGCTGCTGTGGTGGTTCTCGGCCAGGCCGCGCAAACGCTATGCGGTGTCGGGCGCCTTTGCCCTGGGCTATGGGCTGTTCCGTTTCGCGGTTGAGTTCGTGCGCGAACCTGACGCCCACCTTGGCTACCTGGCCTTCGGCTGGCTCACCATGGGCATGCTGTTGAGCTTGCCGCTGGCATTGGTGGGGCTGCTGCTGATCGGGTTGTCGATGCGCGCGGCCACACCCCGCTCGGTCTAGAGCGAAACACGGAGAGTCGGATGCAGGCCTATCTCGATCTGTTGCGCCATGTGCTGGAGCAGGGCACGGAGAAATCCGACCGCACCGGCACCGGCACGCGCTCGGTGTTCGGCTGGCAGATGCGCTTCGACCTGCGCGCCGGCTTTCCGCTGGTTACCACCAAGAAGCTCCACCTGCGCTCGATTGTCCACGAGCTGCTGTGGTTTCTGCGCGGCGAGACCAACATCGCCTATCTCAAGGCCCACAAGGTCGGCATCTGGGACGAGTGGGCCGACGCCGAAGGCGAGCTGGGCCCGGTCTATGGCAAGCAGTGGCGGGCCTGGCAGGCCGTCGACGGCCGCACGATCGACCAGATGCGCTGGGTTGTGGACGAGATCCGCCGCAACCCGGACTCGCGCCGGCTGATCGTTTCGGCCTGGAACGTCGGTGAGCTGGAGCAGATGGCGCTGATGCCCTGCCACAGTCTGTTCCAGTTCTACGTGGCCCAAGGGCGCGTGTCCTGCCAGCTCTACCAGCGTTCGGGCGATATCTTCCTCGGCGTGCCCTTCAATATCGCGAGTTATGCGCTGCTGACCCACATGGTGGCCCAGGTCTGCGACCTCGAAGTCGGCGACTTCGTGCACACGCTCGGCGATGCGCATCTGTACACCAACCATTTCGAGCAGGCGCGCGAGCAGCTCACGCGCAGTCCGCGCGCGCTGCCGACGCTCTCGTTGAACCCAGCGGTGCGCGATCTGTTCGCCTTCCGGTATGAGG
>JBIJCA010000428.1:0-2915 GCA_044344935.1 Aquimonas sp.
CAAGGCGCCGGTGGCCGTGTGAGCGCTCGCCTGGAGCTGGTCGTGGCGATGGACCGTGCACGCGCCATCGGGCGCGGCAATTCGCTGCCCTGGTCGCTGCCGGATGATCTGAAACACTTCAAGGCGCTGACGCTGGGCAAGCCTCTGCTGATGGGGCGACGCACGGCTGAGTCCCTGGGCCGGGCACTACCGGGTCGGCTGAATCTGGTGCTGACCCGCAGCGATCGCGTGCCTTTCGAAGGTATGCAGGCCGTCGACAGCATCGATGCAGCGCGCATCCTCGCCTCCGAAAGCGGCGCGGAAGCGCTGATGGTGATCGGCGGCGGCGAGCTTTATGCGCAGGTGCTGGGTCAGGCGCAGCGCCTGCATCTGACCGAGATCAATGCCGAAGTGGAAGGCGCCGATACCTGGTTCCCGGCGTTCGATCGCGCCGACTGGATCGAGGTGGCGCGGCGTCATCATCCGGCCGATGCGCGACATGCACTCGCCTTCACTTTCTCCGAGCTGGTACGCCGCGGCTTCGACTGAATCGGACCTTGTGCGCCGCTCTTGAAAACACGGCCTCAGGTCACACCTGATCGAGCAAGGCGGCTGCCATGCCGCCATGGCGAAGCAGGAGAACAGACATGAGCACGTCCCGTCATCCCTGGGCCGTTCAGAACGGCCTGCAGAACGAAATGAAGCAGGTCTTCGACCGCCTTTTCGGTGAGTCCAGCGCAGGCGACCAGCCCAACGCGGTGACCAGCCAGTGGGCGCCTCGCGTGGATATCCGCGAGGAGCCCGCGCGATTCGTGATCGAGGCCGACATCCCCGGCGTCGATCCGCGGAACATCGAAATCCACATGGACAAGGGCATCCTTTCGATTCGCGGCGAACGCAGCAGCGACGCCAAGGAAGAGAGCGCCAACTACACCCGGATCGAGCGCTCGCGCGGCAGCTTCCACCGCCGCTTTGCCCTGCCCGATACGGCCAACCCGGACGGAATCGCGGCCAAGGGCGCGCATGGTGTTCTGGAAATCGTCATTCCCAAGCGACCCGAGACCACCCCGCGCCGGATCGCGGTCAACGCAGGCTGAGCCCCGCTCGGGTTAACCTGCCGGGAGCCCGCGGTCTGCCGCGGGCTGCCCTCGCTCCGTATCGGCGAGCGCTTCGTTCTGGCATGCAGCACCTTTCGGAAGCCCCATGGAGTTCAAGGACTACTACACGACCCTCGGCGTGGAGCCGGGCGCCAGCGATGCGGACATCAAGGCCGCGTATCGCCGGCTGGCCCGCAAGTACCACCCTGACGTCAGCAAGGAGGCCGGGGCTGAAGAGCGCTTCAAGGCGATCAACGAGGCCTATGAAGTGCTCAAGGACCCGGGAAAGCGCAACGCCTACGAACAACTTCGCGCGGGCGGCTTCCGCCAGGGGCAGGAGTTTCGTCCTCCGCCCGGCTGGGATTACGAGGGCGGCGGCGAATTCGGCGGCGGTGGCTTCAGCGATTTCTTCGATTCGCTTTTCGGTGGCGGAAAAACGCGGGGTGCCAGGCCGGGTGCCAATGCCGGCGCCGGACCGGCGCCGCGCGCGGAGCGCCGGATGCGCGTCGACGTCGACCTGGAAACGATCTACAGCGGCGGACGCCAGCGCGTCGAGATCGACGGGCGCACCCTTGAAGTGAAGGTGCCCGCAGGCATCCAGCCCGGTCAGAGCATCCGGCTTGCGGGGCAGGGCGGGCAGGGACGCGACCTGCTGTTGGAAATCGCCTACCGCTCGCACCCGCGCTTCGAAGTGGAGGGCCGCACCATCGTGCATCGCCTGCCGGTCATGCCGTGGCAGGCTGCTCTCGGGGCAACCCTCAGCGTGCCTACGCTGGGAGGCTCGGTGGAGCTCAAGATTCCGCCGGAAAGCAATACCGGCAAGCGCCTCCGCCTGCGCGGCCGTGGCCTCCCGGGTGCGCCGGCAGGCGATCAGATCGTGGTGCTCGAAGTACAGGCCCCACCCGCCCGCGGCGAACGCCAGCGCGAGCTGTATCGGGAGATGGCGGCGGCGTTCTCGGAACCGGTGACTCGCTGAGCGCTGCCCGGGTTGGGGGCGCTGCGGCGCTCGCCCGCTGCGTGGAGCACGCGTCCACCGGCGCTTGCGACGCATGAAACGTCCATGCGGCCGCGGTGTGCGTGAGCCTGGAGCCTCAGGGCCGGGGTGACTTCAGGGCAAGCGTCGGGGCTTGCTTTACACAGGTCCCCAACACCCACCCCAAAACCCTGCCCGGCGGCTTCCGAAACTGCATCACTGGTATCCGAAGAATCCCCTCAGAATGTCCTGGCTGCCGCGATAGTCCGACGCTGTCGCGGGCTCGAAGCGTGTCGAGCCGATCTCCACAAGCACCTGGTACACCTCGGGATTCTCGTGCAGCTTCAGCAGCGCATCGCGCACTGCGCTCGCCACTTCTTCGGGTACGCCGGGCCCCGCAGAGAAAGCCATGCCCGGGAACTCCCGGCTGGTCTGCATGACCTGCAGATTCGGGTACAGCTCGGCAATGAAGCGCGGCACCATGGCGGCATCCGCTTCGTCGCCGAAAATCATCTCGACGCCATCGCGCCAGCTGGCTGCCTCAGAGCGGATGTCGGGCTGGGCGATCGGGTTGGTGAACATCTCGAACAGCAGCGCGTAGCCCAGGCTGGGCGAGGTCATCGAGATCAGCCGTTTGCCGACCAGGGCGTCCATCCCGCCTTCGGCGAGCTCGGGCAGTGCGATGAGAGCGTATGAGGTGCGCTCGGCGAGCCGCGCCAAAGGTCTGAAGCCCTGTTTCTGCGCGCGGTAGTCGGTGAAGTGGGCTTCTTCGAACGCGAAGTCGGTCGGCGCGCTCTGGCGCAGGTCGCGCCAGTGGAAGTTGTAGTTGCGCGCACTGACGCCGATGAAACGATGACCGGTCTCTG
>JBIJCA010000255.1:0-6867 GCA_044344935.1 Aquimonas sp.
CTGTCGAAAGGTAATCCAGCAAGGGCTGGTAGATCGGTAGGTTGCTCTCCGGCGGATAGGCCGGCTCGAAGGTGACCCTGTATTCGGCAGCCAATGCTGGTGCCGAGACCAGCAGCGCAGCGAGCAGGCCAAAAGCCCGCCGTGTCCATGAAACGCCCGCGCGCGTGGCGACGGACCCCTCCCCTGTTGCGGTGCTCATTGTTGCCTCCTGGTGTATGCAGCCGACCGACCCTGTTGTTCGGGCCTTTGGGTGTTGTTTCCGGTCGGACACAGGCGATGCCAAGCGTTGTGACCGAACGCTGCCGTATAGCAGACCGCGGCGCGCGGGGTCCACTGGGGAAGCTGCGCCGGTATCCGTGTGTTCATGCCATCGGCAGTGGCGGCGGCTCCAGCGCCAACACCTCGGCCGGGTTTCCGTGAACCGTGCAGATCTCGCCGGGCTGCAGGCCGGCTGCCACCGCCTGCACCCGCCAGCCTCCGACAGGCTGTCCGACGGCAGCAAGCACTTCGCCGACCTGGGCGCCGCGCGACTCGATAGGGTCGCCCGTCTGTGGGCAGGTGACCGCTTCCATCCGCAGGCACACGAGTCCGCGCTTGGACTGTCCGAGGTAATGGGTGCGCGCCACGATTTCCTGGCCGGGATAGCAGCCCTTGCCGAGACTGAAGGCGGCGAGGCGATCGAGGCTCAGCATGTGCGCGGTGTGGCTGCCACCCTCGGCACCCAAGCGCGGCAGGCCGCAAGCAAGGTCCAGCAGGCGCCACCGCGATTCGAACGCTTCGTTTTCGGACGGTGCATGACTCCCGACAGTGGGCGCCAGCCAGCGCGGCGTCGAGCCGCCGAGGCGCAGCGCTCCGCTGGGTGGCGGACTGTCGATGCCCGCGCGCAGATACTTCCCGGACTGCGCCGCGATGCTCGCCTTGCGTCTGAGGATGAAGCGCGCGAGTTGCTCGGCGAGCGCCGGTGCGGGGTGATCGGGAAGCAGCAGATCGAAGCGCTGTTCGTCGCTGCGGAGCAACAGGATCAGGGCCAGCACCCGCCCCTTCGGATTCAGCCACGCGCTCCAGTGCGCTTGGCCTGCCGGCAGTGAGAGCACGTCCGAACTCAGCTGCGAGTGCAGGAAGGCCGCTGAATCGGGGCCCTCGGCGGTGGCCACCGACCAACCTCGAAGCACGTTCTCTTCGGCGGCACCGGGGCTTGCAAACTCGGGCTTCACGGACATCTGCGACCTTTGTTGTCTTGCGGCATCGGGGTGCGCGGAGTACCCTTCCGCGGCTTGATAGCCCCGGAATGATAGGCCAAGTGCAGCCAGCCCCGACGCCCGCAAAGCAGCCTCCCCAGTCCACTGCCGAATCGTCCGAACCGGATGCTGTCGACACGGGCAAGCCGGCGCCGCGCGAGATCGGTGGTCGTGAAGGTCCCGATCCCACGCGCTACGGCGACTGGGAGAAGAACGGCCGCTGCATCGACTTCTGACCGCCCGCACGGCCGACTCCGCGGTTGCGGAGACCGTCCCGGTTGGTCATCACGTCGCAACCCTGCATCCCGCGGCGCCACGCGCGCCGCGTTCAGGCGTCCGATCGCGCACTCGATTAGACGCTACGTTCGCGCGCCTTCGCAGATCATTGGGCGTCACGATTCGGGATCCAGGAATGAGCACACGCAAGCGTCCCCTCTCGCCGCATCTGCAGGTATACAAGCCGCAGATCACCACGGTTCTTTCGATCAGCCACCGCGTAGCCGGCGTCGTCAACGCGCTCGTAGCCCTGGGTATCTCGGGCCTGCTGATCAGCGTCGCTGCGGGCCCCCAGGCGTATGCGACGTTCGCGGCGATCGCGGGGTCCATTCCCGGGCGCATCGCCCTGTTCCTGTTCACCCTGGCGATCTGCTACCACCTGTTCAATGGCATCCGCCATCTGTTCTGGGATGCTGGTAAAGGCTTCTCGATCCCGAGCGTCTACGCCTCCGGCTACGCCGTGATCACGCTTGCGCTCCTGTCTGCGTTCGGGATCTGGGCGCTTGTCCTCGGAGGTGCCGCATGAGCCTGCGCAATCCGCTCGCTGACGCACGCGGGCTTGGTTCGGCCAAGGATGGGACATCCCACTGGTGGGCGCAGCGCGTGTCCGCCATCGCGCTCATTCCCCTGGTTCTGTACGTGCTCTATCTGCTGGTATCGCTGGCCGGTGCCGATTACGCAAGCGTCCGCTCGGCCATCGCACAGCCCTTCAACGCGGTGGTGCTGATCCTGTTCATCGCCACTGCGTTCTGGCATGCCCGGCTGGGCTTGCAGGTGGTCATCGAAGATTACTTCCACGTCCGCTGGCTCGAAATCGCCTTGATGCTTGCCGTCAAGTTCATCTTCGCCGCGATGGGCCTGGCCGCGATCGTCGCGATCGGCCGCATTGCCTTCACCGCCTGACCGGAGCGCGACGCAAAGCCCATGAGCGCTTACAAGATCATCGAACACAAGTACGACATGGTTGTCGTCGGGGCCGGCGGCGCTGGCTTGCGCGCGACCTTCGGGCTCGCCCAGAAGGGCTTGAACACTGCCTGCATCAGCAAGGTCTTTCCGACCCGCTCGCATACTGTCGCTGCCCAGGGCGGCATCTCCGCCGCGCTCGCCAACATGGGCGAGGACGACTGGCGTTTCCATTTCTACGACACGATCAAGGGCTCGGACTGGCTCGGCGACCAGGATGCCATCGAGTACATGTGCCGCGAGGCCATCCCGGCGATCATCGAGCTTGAGCACTACGGCGTGCCGTTCTCGCGCACCGAGGACGGCAAGATCTACCAGCGTCCGTTCGGTGGCATGACGACCCACTACGGCAAGGGCACCGCACAACGGACCTGCGCCGCTGCCGACCGTACCGGCCACGCCATCCTGCATACGCTCTACCAGCAGTCGCTGGCGCACGACGCACGCTTCTTCATCGAGTTCTTCGCGCTCGACCTGATCATGGATGCAGAAGGCGCCTGCCGCGGCGTGCTGGCGCTGGAGATGGCCACCGGTGATCTTCATCTGTTCCGTGCCCAGGGCGTGGTGCTGGCCACCGGCGGATATGGACGCGCGTACTTCTCGGCGACGTCGGCCCACACCTGCACTGGCGATGGCGGCGGCATGGCGCTGCGTGCCGGCCTGCCCCTGCAGGACATGGAGTTCGTGCAGTTCCACCCGACCGGCATCTATGGCGCCGGCTGCCTGATCACCGAAGGCGTGCGTGGCGAGGGTGGCTACCTCACCAATTCGAAGGGCGAGCGCTTCATGGAGCGCTACGCGCCGAACGCAAAGGATCTCGCCTCGCGCGACGTCGTCAGCCGCTCGATGACGATCGAGATCCGCGAAGGCCGTGGCGTTGGCGAGGACGCTGACCACATCTTCCTCAACCTGCAGCACCTCGGCCCCGAGGTGATCCACGAGAAGCTGCCTGGCATTGCCGAGTCCGCGCGCATCTTCGCCGGCGTGGACGTGACCAAACAGCCGATCCCGGTGCTGCCGACTGTCCACTACAACATGGGTGGTCTGCAGACCAACTACCACGGCGAAGTGGTCACCCTGAAGAACGGCAATCCGGACACGGTGGTGCCGGGCTTGTACTCGATCGGCGAGGCGGCTTGCGTGTCGGTGCATGGTGCGAATCGCCTGGGCTCCAATTCGCTGCTCGATCTCGTGGTGTTCGGCCGCGCGGTCGCCAATCGCTGTGCCGAAACGATCAAGCCCGGGCAGAACCACAAGGCCTTGCCGGCGTCGGCCTGCGATGCATCCCTTGCGAATCTCGACAAGCTGCGCAATGCGAAGGGCGGCACGCCCACCGCGGATCTTCGCCTCAAGATGCAGCGCACGATGCAGAACCATGCGGCGGTGTTCCGCACGTCGAGCAGCCTGGTCGAAGGCGTCGAGAAGATGCGCGAGATCCATGCCGGATTTGCCGACATCCGCGTCTCGGATCGCTCGCTGATCTGGAACTCGGATCTGATCGAAACCCTGGAGCTGCAGAACCTTCTGGGCCAAGCCGTCGCGACCGTGGTGTCGGCGGAAAACCGCAAGGAGTCCAGAGGCGCACACGCGCATGAAGACTTCCCCGAGCGCGACGATGAGCACTGGCACAAGCACACGCTGTGCTGGGTCGACGACAAGGGCGGCACGCGCATCGACTATCGCCCGGTGCACATGAATACGCTCACCAACGAAGTCGATCCGGTGCCACCGAAAGCGCGGACGTATTGATCTGGTCGGGATTGGTGATTCGGGATTCGGGATTCGCAAAGGCAACAGCCTGGAAGCGCACCGCAGACCGCTCACGAATCCCCAATCCCGAATCCCGAATCCCGGAAGAAAGCCATGGCCGAATTCACCCTGCCGAAGAACTCCAAGATCACCCAAGGCAAGCACTTTCCGGCGCCGTCGGGTGCCAAGAAAGTGCGCACCTTCAAGGTGTACCGCTGGAACCCGGACGACGATGCCAATCCGCGCGTCGACACCTACGATGTCGATCTCGACAGCTGCGGCCCGATGGTTCTGGACGCGCTGATCAAGATCAAGAACGAGATCGACCCGACTCTGACCTTCCGCCGCTCCTGCCGCGAGGGCATCTGCGGTTCGTGCGCGATGAACATCGACGGCACCAACACGCTGGCCTGCACCAAGGCGATCAGCGACTGCGGCGGCAAGCAGGTTCCGGTGTATCCGCTGCCGCACATGGAAGTGATCAAGGATCTGGTACCAGACCTGACGCATTTCTACGCGCAGTACGCCTCGATCCGCCCCTGGCTGCGCACGCAGTCTGCGCCGCCGGCCTCCGGTGAGCGCCTGCAGTCGAAGGAAGATCGCGCCAAGCTCGACGGTCTGTACGAGTGCATCCTCTGCGCCTGCTGCAGCACCAGCTGCCCGAGCTATTGGTGGAACGGCGACCGCTACCTCGGCCCGGCGATCCTGCTGCAGGCCTATCGCTGGATCATCGATTCCCGCGACGAGGACACCGGCGCACGTCTCGACGACCTTGAAGATCCGTTCCGCCTGTACCGCTGCCACACCATCATGAACTGCGCCCGGACCTGCCCGAAGGGCCTGAACCCGGCCAAGGCGATCGCCGAGATCAAGAAGCTGATGATCCAGCGGCGAGGGGTGTAAGAGCTCCCAAAAAGGCGCCCTCGGGCGCCTTTTTGCTGTCAGCTTGCGCGGTTTCCTGGTTCGGCAATCTTCAGTGTCGGTGTACTCGGTGGAAGCCGAAGCCTGCGAGCCAGCATAGGGTGGGCCCTGGCGCACCGCGGCCCGGTTGCTCGTCCTCTCCCCCAGCTGTTTCGTGCAGTTCTTCTACCGCTCGTCTTCGAGACGTTGACCAAAACGTTGATCGGAGCGAGGGTTGCGCTCATGGTGGACTAGGGCCGACGCCATGTGGCGTTCCTGCACGCGCACACACACCCGCATCCCCAAACCCGAATCCAGAACGCCGACCAGCATGCACAGCATCCTCCTTCCAGGTCTCGCACTTGCGGCTCTGACATTCCTTGTCTGGTGCCGGCTCTACGTCGAGCGCCTCGGCCAGATGAAGCGCGAACGCATCCATCCTCAGGCCGTCGCGACCTCGGCGCAGATGGCCGCGAAGTTGAAAGACACGCGGGCGGCCGACAATTTTCGCAACCTGTTCGAGCTTCCGGTGCTGTTCTACTTCGCGATTGCGGTGGCGGCGCAGACAGGGCAGGGTGGGGCGCTGGTGCTCGGATTGGCTTGGGCATTCGTTGCCCTGCGCGCGCTGCACAGCCTGATTCACTGCGGTTACAACCGGGTCATGCACCGCTTCACGGTCTACGCGCTCGGTGCGCTCTGCCTGTGGGCGCTGCTGGCCGTGCTGGCCTTGCGTCTCCTGCAGCAAGCCTAGCGATCCCCGAAGCCCGAATCTGAAAGCATGTCCGCTTCCTTTACCTCCGAAGACCTGCGCCGCTGGCGTTGGCGTTCGCGCCGCGGCATGCGTGAGCTCGATCAACTGTTCGAGCGCTACCTCGACCTTGCCGAACGCCGGCCGGAGGCCTTCGACCGCGAGGCGTTCGAAGCCCTGCTGGGCTGCGAGGACGATGCGCTGTGGCGCTGGTTCATCGGCAGCGAAAGGCCGATGGATCCAGTCATTGCACGCCTGGTCGGCCAGATCAGTGAGCTCCCTCCGGCTTGAATTGAAGCCGTCGCGTGTATTGC
Source organism: Aquimonas sp. (assembly GCA_044344935.1). GTDB lineage: Bacteria > Pseudomonadota > Gammaproteobacteria > Xanthomonadales > Xanthomonadaceae > Aquimonas. Next base: position 6,189 of record JBIJCA010000255.1, read on the forward strand.
AGGCGACCGTGCTCGGTCTTGGCCTGCTCGCTGTCATCGCGCTCTGGCTGTCGAGCTGGCCGCGACCTGCGCTGGCATTGCCGGCGCTGTTGGCTGCGATCAGCCTGTGGCGCCTGCGTCGACTCCCGCGCGGCCAGCTGCTGATGCATGCCAGCGGTCAAGCCGAATGGTGGCCTCTGCAGACGCAAACGGGCACCGCCGTCGAACCTTCCGCGGCGGAGCGGGTCGAGCTGGAGTCGCGCGGCCCGATCTGTGTGCTCAGCGCCCGCGTTCAGGGACGGATCGTCCGCTGGCCGCTGGCATCGGATACCCTGCCGGGCCCGCAGGCGCGGGCGCTGCGGCTTTGGATCGATCGCCACGTCCGCCCCGTGTCGCCAGCGACGCCGACTCCGCCCTCCTGAAAGGCCGCACGCCCCGTGTTCCGCCCCATCGAAATCGCCATCGGCTTGCGTTACACCCGCGCCAAGCGGCGCAACCACTTCATCTCCTTCATCTCACTGGCTTCGATGCTCGGTATCGCGATCGGCGTGACTGCCCTGATCACGGTGATTTCGGTCATGAACGGCTTCGAGCAGGAGCTGCGCGCGCGCATCCTTGGCATGGTCGCGCACGCCACCATCAGCGGTGCGGGCGAAGATCTGCAGGACTGGCCGCGTGCCGTGGAGCTCGCCAAGTCCGA
>JBIJCA010000303.1:0-5341 GCA_044344935.1 Aquimonas sp.
TGCTCGGTGCAGCGCCTTTCGTGGAGCGCGAGTCGCTGCTGCAGGCGGGGCGCAGCCAGGGCGCGCTGCTGCGCGGTATCGATCCCGCGCGCGAACCTGAGGTCGGTGAAATCGCCGATCTGATGAAGGAAGGCGCGCTCACCGACCTTGAACCCGGTGCCTTTCGCATTCTCGTCGGCGCCGATCTCGCGCTCTATCTCGGTGTGGGCGTGGGCGACAGCATCACCGTGATGGTGCCCGAGTTCCGCAGCACGCCGGTCGGCGTCGCGCCGCAGATGCGCCGCTTCACCGTTGCCGGGATCTTCAGTGCCGGCATGCAGGAGTACGACCGCCAGCTCGCCATCGTCCACATGCAGGACGCCCAGCGCCTGCTGCGCATGGGTGAGGGCGTCACCGGGGTGCGGCTCAAGCTGACCGACATGATGCAGGGCTGGCAGGTGGCGCGTGACCTCAGCGAGAAGCTCGACCGCTACTACCGCATCCGCGACTGGACCGCGGACCACAGCAACTTCTTCCGCGCCATCCAGATGGAGAAGACGGTGATGTTCATCATCCTCTCGCTGATCGTCGCAGTCGCGGCCTTCAATCTGGTCAGCTCGCTGGTGATGCTGGTGACCGACAAACAGGCCGATATCGCCATCCTGCGCACGCTGGGCATGAGTCCGCGTTCGATCATGGGGGTGTTCGTGGTGCAGGGCAGTCTGATAGGCGTGATCGGCGTGCTGCTTGGCCTGATCGGGGGCGTCAGCGTGACCCTGAACCTCGATCATGTGGTCAAGGCCATCGAGACGACCTTCGGCTTCGAAGTGATGCCCGCCGATGTGTACTACATCACCGGCCTGCCCACCGATCTGCGCGCCGACGACGTCGGACTGATCGTCGCCGTCGCCCTGGTCATGAGCATGATCGCCACCCTGTACCCGGCCTGGCGCGCCTCGCGCACCGATCCTGCGGCCGCGCTTCGCTATGAGTGATCCGACATGACCGACTCCACGCTCGTCCTGTCCTGCCGCGGGCTGGCAAAGACCTATGCCGAAGGTGGCCTCAATACGCCGGTGTTCCGCTCGATCGACTTCGACGTCGTTCGCGGCGAGACCGTGGCCATTGTTGGCGCCTCGGGAGCCGGCAAGAGCACCCTGCTGCACATTCTCGGCGGGCTCGATGCGCCCAGTGCAGGCGAGGTCTTCGTCGCCGGCGAGGCCATGAGTCGGCTGTCCGATGCCGAGCGTGGCCGCCTGCGCAACCGCGCGCTTGGGTTCGTCTACCAGTTCCACCACCTACTGCCCGAGTTCACGGCGCTTGAGAACGTCTGCATGCCTCTGCTGATTGCAGGGGCCGGAGTGGAGGCAGCCGAGCGCCAGGCCTCGGCCCTTCTGGACCGCGTCGGCCTGGGCGCCCGACTGCGCCACAAACCGGGTGAACTCTCGGGCGGCGAGCGCCAGCGCTGCGCTGTCGCGCGCGCGCTGGTGACGCGTCCGGCCTGCGTACTGGGCGACGAGCCGACCGGCAACCTCGACGAGAAGACCGCGGCCTCGGTCTACGCGCTCATGCTGGAGCTCAACCGCGAGGTCGGCACCAGCTTCGTTCTGGTGACGCACGACCGCGCACTGGCGCGCAAGATGGACCGCGCGCTGGAGCTGTCCGGCGGCGAGCTGCGGCCGCTGGCCGAGGCCTGAGGTCCGGGCCGCATGGCGGCTGCGCCCCCGCAGGCGAAGCCCGTCGCGCCAGAGCGTGTTCAGCACGCTGTGCTCGGAATCGGCAGCGCCTGTGCGCTGCTGGCGGGCGTGTCGTTCGCGCTCTCCTTGCCGGCGTTTCCGCCATTCGGGTGGATGGTTGCCGGCGCTCTCACGGGCTTGATTCTCTGGCTGTGGCCGCGCCACCGCTGGCCTGCGCTGCGCTGGCTGGGCGCAGCACTGTTCGGGGCTGCGCTGGCGTTGCTGAGCGCGCAGGCTGCGATGCAGCAGCGGCTGCCTGCGGAACTCGCGGGCCGCGATCTGCACGTGCAAGGGCGCGTCGAAGGTCTGCCCAGGCGCAGCCCGGACGCGGTTCGCTTCGACTTCCGCGTCGAGTCCGGCGAGGGCGAGGCGGCAGTGCTGGCCGGCCGCTTGCTGCGCGTCGGCTGGTACCGCGGACAGGCATCGCCGGAAGCCGGCAGCCGCTGGAGCCTGCAGCTGAAGCTGAAGGCGCCGCGCGGCGTCGATAACCCGGGCGGCTTTGATTTCGAGCGTTACGCCCTGCAGCGGCGGCTGGCTGCGACGGGCTATGTGCGCGAGCATCCGGACAACCGTGAGCTGCTGCCCGCCGAAGGGCTGGATGCAATGCGCGCTCGACTGGCCCAGCAGATCGTGCAGGCGCTGGGCGGCGAGGGCCCGCAGCACGCCGACTCGCGCTTTGTCCGCGCCCTGACGGTGGCCGATACGCGAGGCTTTGGCGAACGCGACTGGGAAATCCTGCGCGCGACCGGAGTCAGCCACTTGATGTCGATCTCCGGCCTGCACGTGGGCCTGATCGCAGGGCTAATGGCGCTGTGCATGCGGGTGGTCTACCGGATCTGGCCCAGCTTCGGATTGAGAGTGCCGCTGCCTCAGGGGGCTGCGCTGGCGGCCCTGCTTGGCGCTGCAGGCTACGCGGCGCTGGCGGGCTTCGGAGTGCCAGTCCTGCGCTCACTGCTGATGGTTGGAGCCGCCCTTCTGGCCGTTTTGCTGCGGCGCCGCTCCTGCAGCTGGCAGGCGTATGCCTTGGCGTTGATCGTGTTGGTGTTGACCGATCCCTTGTCGGTGCTTGGCGCCGGCTTCTGGCTGTCCTTCATCGGCGTTGCCTGGCTGCTGTGGTGCATGCCGTCCGACCTGCAGCAGCTCCCGGGCTGGCGACGCATGCTGGGCGCGCAGTTGGTCGCCAGTCTCGGGCTGCTGCCGCTGACGGTCTTCTTCTTCGGCCAGGCATCGATCGCGGGCGCCGCCGCGAACCTGCTGGCAGTGCCCTGGGTAAGCCTGGTCGTGGTGCCGCTGGCGCTGGCCGGGGCTGCCCTGCTGCTGGTGGACCTGCCCATGCTCGCGACACCGCTGCTGTTCGCCGCCGCGTGGCTGATGGATGTGCTCTGGTGGCTGCTGGAGTGGGCGGCGGCGATGCCGCGCGCGCAGGTGTTCCTGCCCCAGCCATCGGCTACTGCCTTGCTGCTCGCTCTTGTGGGCGTGGTCTGGTTGCTGCTGCCGCGCGGTACGCCGGCGCGTGCGCTCGGCGCCCTTCTGCTGATTCCCTTGCTGTGGCCGCGCCTGCCGAAGCTCGCCGAGGGTGAGGCGGAACTCCACCTGTTCGATGTCGGCCAAGGTCTGGCGGCGCTGGTTCGCACACGCGATCACGCGCTGCTTGTCGACACCGGCCCTGCCTTCGGCAGCGGCCTCGATATGGGCGAGGCTGCGGTGGTGCCGGCCCTGCGTGCGCTCGGGCTGCGGCGGCTTGATCGCGTGCTTGTCTCGCACGGTGACTCCGACCACTCAGGCGGCACAGGCAGCGTGCTGCGAGCGTTTCCCGCGCCGCTGCAGACCTCGGACCAGATGCGCTTTCCCGACAGCGCGCCCTGCGCAAGCGGCGAGCGCTGGAGCTGGGACGGCGTCGAGTTCGAGCTGCTGCATCCGCCCGAGCATTTCCCCTATCTGCGCAACGAGAGCTCGTGCGTGCTGCGGGTGCAGGCGGGCGAAAAGGTGGTGCTGTTCGCCGGTGACATCGGCCGCCTGATCGAGCAGCGTCTGCTGCGTGAACAGCCGGAACGGCTGCGCGCTGATATCGTCCTGGTACCGCACCACGGCAGCAGCAGCTCCAGCAGCGAGGCGTTCGTGCGCGCAACGGAAGCGCGACACGCGCTGATTGCGGCCGGACACGCGAACCGTTTCGGGCATCCGCGGCCTGAAGTTGTGACGCGCTGGGAGGACGCCGGTGCCGAGATCTGGAACACGGCCGAGCACGGTGCGCTGCACCTCCGGCTGGGTCAGGGCGAGCATTCGCCGATTGCGCACAGGCAGGCCAATCCGCGCCTGTGGAACGCGCGCTAGCGAAGCGCCAGCGGGCGGGCACGCCTCGATCGCCTGCGGTGCTGCCCGGAAGCGTTCGGATGAGTCGGCGACATCGCTGTGTTGTTGCGATCGCCCTTGGATGCACCGAAGTGGAAGCCTGGAAGCGATTGCTCCCAGCGCTGGCGGCTTCGGATTCGGCGACCCGCGAGTGGCGGCCCTGCATCCCGAGCAGCGATCGAGGTTCCTTGTGGCGGCATTCGCCGCTGTCGCCCGAGGCCCGGCCATGGCGAGGTATGAACGTCGATCGCGCGTCTGCGTGGGAGCGGTGCTGTCAAGCTGCTAGAGTTTCGGCGCATCCGGTCACGGTTTCGGGGTTCTGGGCCATGTTGGCTCACTCCCTGCACCCGTTTCCCGGTTCTACCTGTACGCCCCTGATCAAGGCGCCGCGGGCGGGCGCCGACGCCGGATCGAACCGAAGCAATTCAGGCCACGAGTGTCCATGGATCCGACCCAGCTACGCATCATCCTCCTCGTCCTCGGACTTCTTTTCATTGCCGCGGTGTACTGGTTTGGACGACCGCGGAAACCCGGCCAAGGCAAGCGCGTGGGCGAACGCGCAGCGCCGGAGTCCCGCGGCGAGCCGGCCTTCAACGGCGCTGAGCAGGAAAGTCTGGACAAGGTGATCCAGGCGGAGCTGGCTCGTCTGGAGAAAACCCTGGCGGGTGACGATGCCAACAGCCGCGCCCGGACGCATCTGCCGGGCATCGAGTTCGAACCCGACCTGGATGCGCGCCCACAGGCTCGCAGCGCCCACGATGCGCCGACATCCAGCCAGGCGCCGACCCAGTCCACTCTCGGGGTTCGGCCCAATCCCGAGTTCGACAAGGTGGTCAGTCTGATCGTCGCCGCGCGCGCCGGCAGCCTGCTGCACGGCGGCGACATCGTGGTGGCGGCGGAAAAGGCCGGCCTGCTGTTCGGTGACATGCAGATCTTCCATCGCCTGCCTGACAACCGCCCGGAGGCTGGTCCAATCTTCAGCGTTGCCAACGTGGTCAAGCCAGGCAACTTCGACATGCGGCATCCCGACCAGACGCAGACGCCGGGCGTCACTTTCTTCATGACCCTGCCGGGACCGCTGCCGGCGCTGGATGCCTGGGACACGATGCTGCCTGCGGCGCAGCGCTTTGCTGAATTGCTGGATGCCGTGGTGCTCGATGACGAGCGCAATGCGCTCGGAAGACAGCGTATCCAGTTTCTGCGCGACGAGCTGCGTGCCTACGACCGTGAGCGCGAGCGACAGTCGAAGCGGCAGTGGTAGCGTGGAGTCTGGA
>JBIJCA010000176.1:0-9644 GCA_044344935.1 Aquimonas sp.
GTAGTGCGGCTTGGACTTCGATCGGGGCAATGCGTCACTCGCCTTTGCAGGGTGGATAAGCGCAGCGCATCCACCAGCAAGTCCGGCAGACGCGCGACCACGACCGGAGCTGCAGCGCGGACACCGCAGCCCAGCGCAGCCGCAACGCAGACGACACAGCAACACGCAGACCCACACGACCCAGCGCCCCACGCCACGCACAGCCAACTGTCGCCCGAAATTCGTGGAACGGCGGATGCGCTGCGCTTATCCGCCCTACGCATGATGCGGCTCGGGCTCCGATCGGGGCGAAGCGCCATCCGCTGATGCAAAGCGGAAGCGCGCTGCGCGTGCTCCAGCTTCGATCGGGCGACGACGTCACTCTCGATTCGTGGGTCATGGGTGAGGGTCAGACCCACCCACGACCTTCCGCCACTCACCCCGTCACGGTCGGCTCGGCTATTCTTGGCGGCATCCCTCGGCCCCGCGCCGGGCTGTCTCTCGCTGGAGCCCCTGATGTCCCTGACTGCTTCTTCGCTGCCGCTGCGCCCGCTGCTGCTCGCAGGTCTGATTCTCGCTGCCGCTGCCTCGCGCCTGCTGCCGCACGCCTGGAACTTCACCCCGGTGGAAGCCATCGCCCTGTTCGGCGGCGCCTACTTCGCCAGCCGCTGGGCGGCGTTCGCGGTGCCGCTGGTGGCGCTGTTCCTGAGTGATCTCTACCTGGGCCTGTACGGCCTGATGCCGGTGGTCTACGGCTGCGTGGCCGCCTGCGTGCTGCTGGGCTTCTGGCTGCGCGATCGCGTGTCGGTGCTGCGCGTCGGCGCCGCCGGGCTGGCGGGCGCGGTGCTGTTCTTCGTGGTCACCAACTTCGCGGTCTGGGCCACGGCCGACAATCTCGGCACCCACCCGGCCTGCAACATCGGCCTCACCGAGTGCTACGTCGCTGCCCTGCCCTTCTTCCGTGCTCAGCTGCTGGGCACCGCGGTGTGGAGCCTGATCCTGTTCGGTGGCTACGCCCTGCTGCAGCAGCGCCTGCCCGCGCTGCGCGGCGCGACTGCGGCGGCCTGAGCCATGGGCAACCGGCTCTCCAAGATCTACACCCGCACCGGCGATGACGGCAGCACCGGCCTCGGTGACGGCAGCCGCGTCTCCAAGGACTCCGCCCGCGTCACCGCCTACGGCACCGTCGACGAGCTGAACTCCTGCATCGGCGTGCTGCTGGCGCAGGAGCTGCCGGACACGATCCGCGAGCCGCTGATCTCGGTCCAGCATCAGCTGTTCGACCTCGGCGGCGAGCTCTGCATTCCCGGCCACGCGGCCATGCACGACGCCGACATCGAGCGGCTGGAAGGCATCCTGGACGGGCTCAACGCCGACCTGCCGCCTCTGAAGGACTTCATCCTGCCCGGCGGCGGCGCAGCCGCGGCGCATTGCCATGTGGCGCGCACCGTCTGCCGTCGCGCCGAGCGCGAAGTGGTCACCCTGGGGCATCACGACGCGGTGCGTCCGCAGGCGATCCGCTACCTCAACCGCCTCTCCGACCTGCTGTTCGTGATGGCACGAGTGCTGGCGCGCGGCTCGGGCCATGGCGAAGTGCTGTGGAACCACGAGCGCCGCAAGGGCTGATGCGCCACAGAAACCACTGAAGGACGCCCGCGGATGCTGCTGTTCACCCACCCCGTCTGTATCCGCCACAGCGCTGGCCCCGGCCATCCGGAATCGCCGCAGCGCCTGGCCTCGGTGCTGCAGGCCCTCCACGGCCTCAATGAGCTGCCGATCGACTGGCGCGAAGCGCCGCGCGCCTCGCGCGAGCAGCTGCTGCTGGCGCACTCGCCCGAGCTGGTTTCCAGCATTCTCGACGTGGCCATCGAGCAGAGCCATCGCATCGACGAAGACACCGCGATGAACGCGGACTCACCCGAGGCGGCGCGCCACGCTGCCGGCGCGGTGGTGGCAGCCGTCGACGCCGTCATGGCGGGCGAAGCCCGGCGCGCCTTCTGCGCGGTGCGCCCGCCCGGCCACCACGCCACCCGCAACCAAGCCATGGGCTTCTGCCTGTTCAACTCGATCGCGGTGGGCGCCGCGCATGCGATCGCGAAGTACGGCCTGCAGCGCGTGGCGATCATCGATTTCGACGTGCACCACGGCAACGGCAGCCAGGACATCTTCTGGAACGACGCGCGGGTGATGTACCTGTCCAGCCACCAGTCACCGCTGTACCCCTACACCGGCGAAGCCCACGAGCGCGGCGTCGGCAACATCCTCAACCTGCCACTGCCGGAAGGCGCCAGCGGTCAGGAGCTGCGCGAGCTCTACCGCCACGAGGCGCTGCCTGCGCTGAATGCATTCCGGCCCGAACTGGTGCTGGTCTCGGCCGGCTTCGACGGCCATCGTCTGGACCCGCTGGCCGGCCTCAACCTCGAAGCCGAGGACTACGCCTGGCTGACCCGCGCGCTGATGGACATCGCCGATCGCCACGCCCAGGGCCGGCTGGTGTCGGCGCTGGAGGGCGGCTACAGCCTGACCGCGCTGCGCGACTGCAGCGTGGCCCACGTGCGCGCGCTGGCCGAGGCCGACCTCGCCGCTTCCGCGTGAGCGCGGCCGCACACCCGCGCCCCCCCGAGGACGCCCGCGCGCTTGAAGCGCTGGCCTGGGCGCGCGCCAAGCTCGGCCGCAGCGACATCGAGCTGGCGCCGGCCAGCAGCGACGCCAGCTTCCGCCGCTATCTTCCGCTTGCCGGCGCGCCCGGCCTGCTGCTGATGGATTCACCGCCCGCGCTGGTGCCGCTGCAGCCCTGGCTGGACGTCGGCGCGCTGATCGCAGCCGCCGGGCTGCGTGCGCCGCGGGTCGAAGCTGCGGACGTCGGCTGCGGCTTCGCCCTCATCGAGCATCTCGGCGACGCGCTGTATCAGCACCGCCTTGACGACGACAGCGCCGACGCACTCTACGGTCGCGCCATCGAAGCCCTGCTGCGTATGCAGTCGATTCCCGCAGACGCCGTGCCGCCCTACACGCACGAGCGCTTCGAGATGGAGCTCGAACTGATGCCGGAGTGGTTCCTGCGTCGGCATCTGGGCCTTGCGCTTGAATGCGAGCAGTGGGACCCGATCGAGTCCGCCTTCCGCCTGCTGCTCGACAGCGCGATGGCACAGCCGCGGGTGTTCGTTCACCGGGATTACCACAGCCGCAATCTGATCGACTGTCACCCGGGGCCGGGCATCATCGATTTCCAGGACGCACTCGGCGGGCCGATCACCTACGACCTCGTGTCCCTGCTGCGCGACTGCTACCTGCGCTGGGACGAAGCCCGCGTGCACGCCTGGGCCGAGGACTTCCGCCGTCAGCTGGTGCAGCAGGGGCGCATCGGCGACGCGCCGCAGCGTTTCTTCCGCGCCTTCGACCTGATGGGTCTGCAGCGCCACATCAAGGTGCTGGGCATCTTCTGCCGCCTGCACTACCGCGACGGCAAACCGGGCTATCTGGCCGACCTTCCGCGCGTGCTCGGCTATGTGCTGGACATCGCTGCACGCTATCCCGAGCTGGCCGCCGTCCATGCCCTGCTGCAGCGCTTCACCGAAGGCCGCGACCTGACGCGCGCCCGCGAAGACACGCCCGCATGAGCGCGGTCGAGGTCGCCTTCATCCTCGCCGCCGGCCGCGGCGAGCGCATGCGTCCGCTCACCGACACCACGCCCAAGCCGCTGCTGCAGGTGGGCGGCCAGCGGCTGATCGAATGGCATCTGCAGGCGCTGGCGCGGGCCGGCGTGCAGCGCGTGGTGATCAACACCGCGCACCTGGCCGAGTGCTTCGAGCCCGCGCTGGGCGACGGCGCGCGCTACGGGCTGTCGATCCGCTACAGCCGCGAAGCGCAGCGCCTGGAAACAGGGGGCGGCCTGCTCAACGCACTGCCGCTGATCGACGCGCCACGTTTCCTGCTGGTCAACGGTGATGTGTTCTGCGACGTCGACTACGCGCAGTTCGCACTGGCGCCGAACGACCTCGCCCAACTGCTGCTGGTCGACAACCCGCCGCAGCACCCACAGGGCGATTTCCACCTCGACGGCGCGCGCGTACACGACCAGCCAGCGCAGCAGGCCGATGCGCCGCTCCTGACCTATGCCGGCATCGGCCTGTTCGACGCGCGCCTGCTGCAGGGCTGGCGCGATGTGATCGGCGACAGCGAAGACAGCCGCCGCCATCCGCCGCGCTTCGGGCTCGCCCCGCTGCTGCGCGCCGCGATGCGACAGCACCGCATCGCCGGCATCCGCCATCGTGGCCATTGGGAAGACGTCGGCACGCCGGAGCGCTTGCATGCGCTGGACGCACGCCTGCGCGGCGGGATGAGCGGGTCGCAAGGCTGAGCCTTCATCGCCCCGATCACGATTCAACACCCGCCTCAATCGCGTCATCGCGCGCCCCGAACACGATTCAACGCCCGCCTCAAACGCGTCCTCGCGCGCCCCGAACGCTCCACGTTGGGCCTCGCTGCGCTCGGCGCCAACCTACACATGCCGGCACCTCCACGACGCCCCGCGCCCATAGGGTGGGTCTCGACCCACCATGGCCTCGACCCTCGCCCCGGTGTCACGGTTCAAGTTCCGCCCCAAACGCGCCGTCCCGCGCTCCGAATACGCCGTCCCGCGCCTCGCACACGCCGTCCCGCGCCCCCAACGCCTCACGTTGGGCCTCGCTGCGCTCGGCGCCAACCTACACATGCCGGCACCTCCACGACGCCCAGCGCCCATAGGGTGGGTCTCGACCCACCATGGCCTCGACCCTCGCCCCGGTCACGAATCGACGCTCGCCCGAGCACGATTCAACGCCTGCCCCAAACACGTCGTCCCGCGCCCCGATCGCCACACGTTGGGCCTCGCTACGCTCGGCGCCAACCTACAAATGCCGGCACCTCCACTCCGCCCCGAGCACATAGGGTGGGTCTCGACCCACCATGGCCTCGACCCTTACCCCAATCACGAATCGACGCTCGCCCGAGCAAGACTCATCGCACGCTCGTTGAAGCCGCGCTTCAAGCCCCTCTCCCCCGGCCTACCGTCGCTTCGCTCGGGCTCCGAAGATCGTCGGCTGCCACCGGCAACCGACAAACGCTCTTCTCCGCTTGCCTCAAGGGGAGAGGGGAGAACGGCGCCGCCACCTTCGCCACAACGCCGCCTCACGCCACTGTGCAATCACGAGCACATCCACGCCCCACATCACCGCGCGCGCACCCATAATCGGGCCTTCACACCCAGCCCACGCGCACCGCCATGCCCACCCACACCGATACCGGCAACACCGACGCGCCCTCGCCCAACGCGATGCTGCCGAACAACCCGAGCATCCGCCGCATCACCGCGGCCGATGACCCAGACGTGGCGAACATCATCCGCACCGTCATGCCCGAGTTCGGCGCCGACGGCCCGGGCTTCGCCATCCACGACCCCGAGGTCGCGGCCATGAGCGAGCACTACGCCGCACCCGGCCACGCCTACTTCGTGCTGGAGCGCGACGGACGCGTCATCGGCGGCGCCGGCATTGCGCCGCTCGCAGGCGACGTGGCCGGCGTCTGCGAGCTGCGCAAGATGTACTTCCTGCGCGAGGCCCGCGGCATCGGCGCGGGTGCGGCGATGATGGCCGTTTGCCTCGACTACGCCCGCCATGCCGGCTACCGCCAGTGCTACCTCGAAACGCTCAGCGGCATGGATGCCGCGGCCAAGCTTTACGAGCGCAGCGGCTTCAACCGCATCCCACAGGCCATGGGCGCCACCGGCCACTTCGCCTGCAACCGCTTCTACCTGCGCGAGCTGTGACGTGAGCGCACCCTTCGACCGCCTGCTCTGCGGCCTGCGCGCCGCCACCCTGGCCGACGACACGGGCTACGGCCTGATCGAAGACGCCGCCATCGGCATCCGCGACGGCCGCATCGCCTACATCGGCCCACAGGCCAAGCTGACCGCGGCGCAGCGCCGGGACGCCCGCGAGATCGAACTGTTCGACAACGCACTCGCCACCCCCGCCCTGATCGACTGCCACACGCATCTGGTGTTCGGCGGCAACCGCGCCCGCGAATTCGAGATGCGCCTGAACGGCGCCAGCTACACCGAGATCGCCCAGGCCGGCGGCGGCATCCTCAGCACCGTGCGCGCCACCCGCGAGGCGACCGAAGAGCAACTGCTCACCGCCGCCCTGCCCCGCGCCCGCGCGCTGATGCGCGACGGCGTGGCGACCATCGAAATCAAATCCGGCTACGGCCTCGACCTCGATACCGAGCTGCGCATGCTGCGCGTGGCGCGACGACTCGGCGAGGTGCTGGGCATCAGCGTGCGCACCACCCTGCTGGCCGCCCACGCCCTTCCGCCCGAATACGCCGGCCGCGCCGACGACTACATCGACCACGTCTGCACCGCCATCCTGCCCGCGGCCCACAACGAGGGCCTGGTCGACGCCGTCGACGCCTTCTGCGAAGGCATCGGCTTCAGCCCCGAACAAACCCGCCGCGTGTTCAATGCGGCCACCGCACTCGGCCTGCCGGTGAAGCTGCACGCCGACCAGCTCAGCAACCTCGGCGGCGCGGCCCTGGTCGCCGACTACGGGGGCTTAAGCGCCGACCACATCGAGTTCACCGACGAAGCCGCCGTGGCCCGGATGGCCGAGCGCGGCACCGTCGCCGTACTGCTGCCCGGCGCCTTCCTCTGCCTGCGCGAAACCCAACTGCCCCCCATCGACGCCCTGCGCCGCCACCGCGTGCCCATGGCCGTCAGCACCGACTTGAACCCCGGCACCTCACCGCTGATGTCCCTGCGCCTGGCCGTGAACCTGGCCTGCACCCTGTTCCGCCTGACCCCCGAAGAAGCGCTGCGCGGTGCGACGGTGAATGCGGCCAAAGCTCTGGGGCTGGGGGATCGCGGGCGACTGGTGGAAGGAATGCGGGCGGATATCGCGGTGTGGGGGGTGACGGAGCCGGCGGAGTTGAGTTATTGGATGGGTGGTTCGCCACCCCACAACTTGTACATTGGCGGGAACGCGCCAAAGCTCTGACAGCTGCCAGACATTAGTGAGCGCCCCGACAGCCCCGCCGCCCGAACTCAATCGAACATCGCCCTGCACCAGCGATCGGGTCCGGCACAGGTCTTGCCGGGTTCTCAACTCATTTCGTTATCGGAGATGCATCCATGAAGCGCATGCTTGTTCAATTGCTCGCACTCTGTGCCGTCTGCACAGCTACCACCGCAGTAGCCAAGCAGTCCGTTGGCATCGAGCCACAGCACAACCAGCACCCGGAATGGGCTGAAGGTCGACCCAAGCTGGCAGTGGATGTTGATCCCCAACGCTACCTCTCGTACTACATCGATCTGCCCTCGCACGTCGACAGCCTCAGCGTCAGCACCACTGGCAACAGCGGCGACATCGATCTGTTTGTTCGTCCGGGCATCGAGCATCGAGCAAACAGCTACAACGATCTGGTTGCGCAGTCGACCGCGACCAGCGTCGGCCCGTCCTCCAACGAAAGCATCCGGCTGAGTCGAAGCGGAACTCCTGCGCTGACGCCTGGTCGCTGGTGGATGACGGTGGCCAACACTGGGGCTGCGCGAACGAGCATTGATCTGCAAGCAAGTTTCACTATCGCGGGAAATCAGTTCACGGCCAAACTTCAGCAGTCTGGCACCTGGTACGAGCCAGCCAAGACCCAGCAGGGGCTCTTCATCGAGTACCTGAGCGCCGCACAAGCGGTGGTCGTCTGGTTCACCTTCACGCCCGAGGGGCAGCAGGCCTGGATGCTCGGAGTCGGCTCTGTTTCTGGCGACACGATCCGGGTAGAGACCTTCAATCGCACACGTGGTGCTCGCTTCGGCGCGGGTTTCAACACGCGCGATGTGGTTTACGAGGACGTGGGTGACCTCCTGATCACCTTCGACTCCTGCACAACGGGCTACGCCAGCTTCTTGTCTTCCAGGCCCGAGTGGCCGAACGAGCAACTGCGCTTGCAGCAACTCACAGGCATCGAAGGCTTGAGTTGCTCGAACCTACAGCAGAAGCAGGCTGGCTACGTAGGAGCAGGATTGTCGGGAAGCTGGTATGACCCGACGCGTTCGGGCGAGGGTTGGTTATTCCAGAAGCTGAACGCAGATCTCGCCGTGGCCTACTGGTTCACTTACGACGGCCAAGGAAATCAGGCTTGGGTGGGCGGTATCGGTCGATTCGTCGACGGCAGCGTCATCATCAACGATGTGGCGCAGCCTGTCGGCGGGCGCTTCGGACCCAACTACTCGCCTAGCCAGGTGACGCGCATTCCCTGGGGCTCGATGGCCATGAGCTTCAAAGACTGCAAGAACTCCACCATGCAGGCCTTCGGCCGCGAGGGATACGGGGACTACGGCTCAAACAACTGGCGCCAGCTCACGCAGATCGCGGGCACGCCGAACTGCGACCTGCGCACCACGCCACTTGCGGTGGCCGCCACCGTGCAGGCCATGCCCTCCAGCAATACGGACGGCGACGTCAACGATCAGGCCGTTCCCAATGTCGACAACGACTCACCCCAGCAGGTGCAGAGCATCGGCAATCCGCAAGCCGTGGCGGGCTATCTCAGCGCCCAGCCTACGGGGCGCGAAGGCGACCGCTTCGCCAACAGCACCGATACCATCGACGCCTATCGCGCGACGCTCACGGCCGGGCAAAGCCTGCAGCTGATCATCGCTGACTGGCAGGCCAGCAGCCCTACGGCCATCGATTTCGATCTGTTCCTGTACCGCGCGGGTGATCCCAGTACACCAGTACAGACCGCCGTCGGCACCGATCGCAACGAGTACCTGACCATCGGCCAGACCGGCAGCTACGACATCGTGGTCCAGGCCTATGCGGGCGGCGGCAACTACACGCTGGTGCTGTCCAACGCACCCGCGCCGGCCAGCGCACTTGCACTCGCGCTGGAAGACGACGCCAGCAAGAGCGAAGTCATCGTCCGCTTCGAAGAGCCCTTCGATGACGGCAACGCGCCCGCTGCGCTCTACAAGAGCACCCAACAGCGCAGTCGCGACATCGGCTTGCCGATGAAGCGTGGACAGCCGGGGCGCTCGCAGCTCTATGCGATCCCCACGGGCGCTGCGCGCAAGGTGGCGCTCGCGGGACTTGGCGTCAACGCGGCAAAGCACGCCCTGGCGCATGGCTGGGGCTTGAGCGCAGAACAGCGCAAAGCCTACGAGTGGGCGCAGACCATCAAGGCGCTGCGCGCACGGGGCGATGTGCGTCATGCGGAGCCGAACACGCGGATGTACGCGACGGCCGTACCGACGGACCCGCGCTATCGCGAACAGCAGTGGCACTACGGAATGATCAACCTGCCGGCGGCTTTCGACGTGTCACAGGGCTCGCCCAACGTTGTGGTTGCGGTACTGGACACGGGGGTGAATCCGCATCCGGATATTGAAGCGAATGTTCGGCGCGATTTAGGACTTGACACTCTGCAAGACCCACGCATCGTTGCTGACGGTGACGGCGTGGACCGCGATGCGTCAGATCCTGGCGATGGACCCACTCCGCAGAACGACTCTTTCCACGGTACCCATGTGGCGGGGACTGTCGCTGCCCTCGCGGGCAACAATCGCGGAGGCATAGGTGTCGCTCCCGCAGCCAAGGTGAGCCCTATTCGCGTACTCGGACGTGGAGCGG
>JBIJCA010000187.1:0-9132 GCA_044344935.1 Aquimonas sp.
CAGATCGTAGACGTAGCGCGGCGTGCCCGCTTCGGCGCGCGCGCGCAGCGTCGCCGCTGCGGCATGCCACCAGGGCGTTTCGCGCCGCGGCGGGCCGTGCGCGATCTCGTTCCAGCTCGGGCCGAAAACCGCCGCGTCCTGCACCGGCATGGCGCCGCTGCGGATCAGCTCGGCGTGCAGCTGCGGCAGCAGGCCGTCGGCGTCGGCCTCGTCGATCACGAAAGTCAGGTGGAGATCGTTGGACGACTGCGAGATCAGATGCACGCGCTCGCGGCCGAACTCGGCGAGTACGTCGGACAGCTTGTGCAGCAGCGAGCGCATGCCGCGGCCGACGAGCGTGATCGCCGCGCAGGGCGCGATCACCTTGACCCGGCAGAAGGGTTCGAGGTCGGCGCAGAGCGCATCGAGCACGTTGGAATTCACCAGGTTCTCGGACGGGTCCAGCGAGACCGTGACGTTGGATTCGGCCGAGCCGATCAGGTCCACCGACAGACCGTGCGCGCGGAAGCGTTCGAACACGTCGGCGAGAAAGCCGACCTGCTGCCACATGCCGATCGACTCCATCGACACCAGCACGATGCCGCGACGCGAAGAGATCGCCTTGACGCCGGGCGGCGCATCGGCGGCGACCGCATCGATCAGGGTGCCGGGGAAGTCCGGCCGCTCGGTGTCGCGCACCCACAGCGGCACCCGACGCTCGCGGCAGGGGCCGATGCAGCGCGGATGCAGCACCTTGGCGCCGGTGGTGGCGATCTCCTGCGCTTCTTCGTAGTCGAGCCGCGAGAGCAGGCGCGCCTGCGGCACCTGGCGCGGATTGGCGCTGAACATGCCGGGCACGTCGGTCCAGATCTCGACGCGCGCGGCCTTCAGCAGGGCGCCGAAATAGGCGGCCGAGGTGTCCGAGCCGCCGCGCCCGAGAATGGCCGTGCGACCGGCGGAGTCGCGGGCGATGAAGCCCTGGGTGATCAGCAGATCGCCCTGCTGCGCGAAGCGCTCGGCGAAGCCGGGCTCGGGCGTGGTGTGGCAGTTGACCGACAGATGCCGCGACCATTCGCTCTGGTGCGGCAGCTCGATCGCTCGCAGCTGCTCGCGCGCATCGATCCATGTGATCGGATGTCCCTGCGAACGCAGGTAGGCCGCACCCAGCGCGCTCGACATCAGCTCGCCCAGACTCAGCAGTTCGGCCTGCCAGGGAATCTCGGCGGCAGCCGCGCGCGCATCAACGGCCAGCGTGCGCAGCTCGGCGAAGCGCGCGCCCAGCACGGCCTCGGCGTCGAGCCCCAGCTCGGCCGCGAACTCGACGTGGCGACGGACGATGGCTTCGGCGCCCTCGGCCTGCTCCGCCGCATCGCCAGCGGCATCGATGATCGCCTGCAGCGCATTGGTGATGCCCGAGACCGCCGACACCACCACCAGCACCGGCCCGCCTTCCCCGCGACGCGAGGCCGCGAGCTTCCCGATGTTGTCCCAGCGGCTACGTTTCGACACGCTGGTCCCACCGAATTTCAGCACCGACCAGGCAGCGGTCGGAGCAGGGGTCGGGCGGGTGGCGGGGTCGAGAACGGAGGCGGACAAGAGCTGGACTCCTCGATAGCGGGATACATGGAAGTGGTCGCGCGGAACCCGGAACACCGCGCAGTGGCCGCGGCAAAGCGCGCGGCGGCGCAGCATGACAAGCCTGCGGGCGCGTCGCCAAGCGCGAACGCACGGATATGGCGCTACCGCATGGCGGCGACCGCCGCGGCGGGACGGGACGGGACGCGGCAAAGGCCTGATCGCAGGAGATCGCCCCGCAAGTTTGACGCAACACTACGAATGCTGCCCAATCCACGGCTGCCCACACCGCCGAGGACATCCCGTGCGCCAGCGCGAATTCGCCCAGATCGACGTGTTCGCCTGTCGCCCGTTCGGCGGTAATCCGGTCGCCGTTGTGCTCGAGGCCGAGGGGCTGGACGGTGCCGAGATGCAGCGCATCGCGCATTGGACGAACCTGTCCGAGACGACCTTCGTGCTCCCGCCCGAAACGCCCGGCGGCAGCTACCGCGTGCGCATCTTCACGCCCCGCCAGGAGCTGCCCTTCGCCGGACATCCCAGCATCGGCACCGCACATGCGGTGCTGGAGGCCGGCCTCGCCGCACCCGACGCCGAGGGCCAGCTGATCCAGGAATGCGCCGCCGGGCGCCTGCCGCTGCGACTGCGCGGCGAGGGCGCTGGGCGCGAGCTGTTCGTGCGTCTGCCCGAGCCACGAATCGCACCCCTCGCCGGCGCAGAACAGACACAGCTGGAAGGCGCCCTCAAGGCACCGCTGACGCCCGCCGCCGCGGTCAATGTCGGTCCCGTGTGGATCGTCGCCGGCCTCGCTTCGGGCGAAGCCGTGCGCGCGCTGCAGCCGGATTTTGCCGCCCTCGCCCGGCTCAGCCTTGCCACCGGCGCGGTCGGCATCAGCGTCTACGGCCGCGATGCCAGCGGTGAGGCCGACCTGGTCGTGCGCAGCTTCGTGCCGGCCGACGGCATCCCTGAGGATCCCGTCTGCGGCAGCGGTAACGGTGCGATCGGTGCCTACCTGCAGTCCCGCGACGGCCTTCCCGCACCCAGCTATAGCAGCAGCCAGGGCCGCGAGTGCGGGCATGACGGTCAAGTCCGCGTGGAGCTCGACGACGAAGATCGCCTGTGGATCGGCGGCAGGGCGCGGACCTGTATCCGCGGCCGGATCGAAGCCTGAGGCAGTCGGCCTCGATAGACCTCGCACCGTCGCGCTTGCCTCGCCACCGCGATTCGGGTGGGATGCTGTGCCGCCCGCTCCGAGCCCGAGAAACGCCATGCCCGTCGTTGAAGTCCGCCATCCGCTGATCCAGCACAAACTTGGCCTCATGCGCGAGGCCCACATCAGCACGCGCGAGTTCCGCACGCTGGCTGGCGAGGTAGCCTCGCTTCTGACCTACGAAGCCACCAAGGATCTGGAAACCGAGGACGAAGTGATCGAGTGCTGGTCCGGCCCGGTCACGGTGCAGCGGATCAAGGGCAAGAAGATCACAGTCGTGCCCATTCTCCGTGCAGGTCTGGGCATGCTGCCCGGCGTGCTCGAACTGATACCTGCAGCGCGGGTGAGTGTGGTCGGCATCGCCCGCGACGAGGACAGCCTGCGGCCGGTCACCTACTACGAAAAGCTGTCGGGCCATATGGACGAGCGCACGGCCCTGATCGTCGACCCGATGCTGGCCACCGGCGGCACCCTGATCGCCACCATCGAACTGCTGAAGGATGCGGGCTGCAAGCGCATCAAGGGCCTGTTCCTGGTGGCGGCGCCCGAGGGCTTGCAGCGCCTTGAGGACACCCATCCGGACGTCGAATTGTACGCCGCTTCGATCGATGACCGGCTCAATGAGCACGGCTACATCCTGCCTGGACTAGGCGACGCCGGCGACAAGATCTTCGGCACCAAGTAGGGCCACCCGAACGGGTGGAGCCTTTCTTGCAGACGGCACCGCCGCCCACTACGGCAGACCCCCATGACCGGCGCAGAACCGTCTGACACCCCCGAGGGCTCGACCGCCGCCGATGCGGCTGCGCAGGCGCGGCAGACGCCATGTCCATCGGCAGCGGAATCCCTGCACCGCGACCTGATAGACGCGATGCCGATGGCGCTGTACCGGATCGACCGCAGCGGCGCGCTGACCTATGCCAATGCCCCCATGCTGGAGCTGCTGGGACGCAGCCTGGACCAGGCGCTCGGCCTGCGGGCCGCGGACGTCTACCCGCCGGAGCTGGCCGCGGCCTACCGCGAGGACGATCGCAAGGTGATCGAGCTCGATCGCGGGATCACGCGCATCGAGGACCACCGGGTGCCCAGCACCGGGGCGCTTCGGCAGGTGTGGGTCAGCAAGGTGCCCCTGCACGGCGACGACGGCGCAGTCATTGGCCTGCAGGGCGTGTTCGACGACCTGACCGTGCCGATGCGCAGCCTGGAGGAATTCCGCCTGGCCACCGCCGTGCTCGATTCCGCGCAGCAGGCCGTGATGATCACCGATCTGGACGGTCGCATCCTGCGCGTCAACCCGGCGTTCGAACGCATTACCGGCTTCACCGCCGATGAGGTTCTGGGCCGCAGCCCCAGCCTGCTTTCCTCGGGGCTGCAGGGCGACGAGTTCTATGCGCGCATGTGGCTTGCTCTCAGCGAACGCGGCCATTGGCAGGGCGAGTTGGTCAACCGTCGTCGCGATGGCGGTTTCTACACCCAGCAAATGACGATATCGACCGTGCGCGACGCGCGCGAGCGTGCCACCCACTTCGTTGCCATGTTCCTCGACATCAGCGAAGCCAAGTCGGCCGAGCGGCAGATCCAGCACCTCGCCCAGCACGACGCCCTCACCGGCCTGCCCAATCGCCTGCTGCTGCGTGACCGCCTGCAGCAGGCGCTGGCGCAGGCGCAAAGGCACCGGCAGTGCGTAGCGGTGATGTTCATCGATCTCGACCACTTCAAGCATGTCAACGATGCGCACGGGCACCATGTCGGCGATCTGCTTCTGCAGCAGGCGGCGCGCCGGATCGCGCTGGCGCTGCGCAGCAGCGACACCGTTTCGCGCCAGGGTGGCGACGAGTTCATCGCCCTCTTGCCCGACCTGAGTGACCCTCAGGAAGCCATGCCGATCTGCCAGGGTCTGCTGCGTGCGCTGTGCACGCCCTATGAGGTCGAGGGCCATACCCTGCACCTGTCGGCGAGCATCGGTGTGGCCAGCAGCCCCAGCGACAGCGAGGACATCGACACCCTGCTGCGCTGCGCCGACATGGCCATGTACGAGGCGAAGAATGCGGGCCGCAACCGCGCCCAGTTCTTCCGCAGCGAACTGGAGGAGCGCGCGCGCCGGCATGCCCTGATGGAAACCGAACTGCGTACCGCCCTGCGACTGCATCAGCTCTATCTGGAGCTGCAGCCGCAGATCGACCTGGGCTCGGGCGAGATCATCTGCGTGGAGGCCCTGGTCCGCTGGGAGCATCCGGAGCGCGGACGGGTCGGGCCGATCGAGTTCATTCCCTTCGCCGAAGAGTCGCATCTGATTCTGCCATTGGGCGCAGAAGTGATCCGCCTTGCCTGCGAAGCGCGCGCCGCGCTGCGCGACGATCTTGGCGATGAAGTGCCAATCGCGATCAACGTATCGGCCCTGCAACTGGCAGATCCCGGGTTCCTGGATCACTTCAACGACGAAGTCGATCGTCATGCACTCAGCGGCCACCAGATCGAACTGGAGATCACCGAACGGGCCCTGGTCGCCGACCTGGAAACCACACGCAACCTGCTCCAGCGTCTGCGCGTGCTCGGGGTGAAGATCGCCATCGACGACTTCGGCACCGGGTACTCCAACCTGGCCCTGCTGCATCGGCTGCCGCTTTCGAGACTGAAGATCGACCGCAGCTTCATCGTCGACATCGACAGCCGGCGCAGCGCCCAGGAGATCTGCCGTGCGGTCTGCGCACTTGCCAGCAGCCTCGAACTGAAGGTGGTCGCCGAAGGGGTCGAGTCATCGCCGCAGCTCGAATTCGTGCGCGGCATCGGCTGCGACTCGGTGCAGGGCTATGTGTTCGCCAAACCGATGCGGCTGCCGGAGCTTCGGCGCTGGCTCAGAGCCCACCGCCGAGCGCGCTGACGCCCGCAGCCCGCGCCTCGTCTCCGCGCACCAGTCGTGCATCGAGTCATCGATGACTGTGACCAGGGCGAGGGTCTGGCCGTCGGCGTGGGTGACCGGGGCGAGGGTCTGGGCGTCGGTATGGGTGACCGGGGCGAGAGTCTGGCTTCGGTGGGTCAAGACCCACCCTATGGGGTCGCCGCGCTTCGCGGATCGGTCGAAGCGCACCCGGCGGCGCCGGCTCTTGTAGGTTGGGCCAAGCGCAGCGCGGCCCAACACGCCGCCCGAACGCGGCGCGGCAGCTACTTCGCGGGATCGCGCGCGCCGAAGCCGGAGAGCGCGATCAACACCGCGCCGACCACGATCGCCGAGTCGGCGATGTTGAAGGCCGGCCAGTGGTGCACTTCGTAGTAGACGTCGATGAAGTCGACCACATAGCCGAAGCGCATCCGATCGATCAGATTGCCAAGCGCGCCACCGATCACCAACGCGAACGGCAGGGCCTGCTTCCAGTCCGTGCGCGGCAGACGCGACAGCCAGAACGCGAGCAGGGCGCTGATCACCACCGCCAGCCCGCTGAACAGCCACTTCTGCCAGCCACCGGCATTGCTCAGGAAACTGAAGGCCGCGCCGTAGTTGTAGAGCAAGGTCCAGTTGAGGAATCCGTCGATCACCGGCACCGGGCGGTTGTACTCCAGGTGCCCCAGCGCGAGCAGCTTGGTCCACTGATCAAGCACGATCACGAGGGCCGACAGCAGCAGCCAGATCAGGGCGCTGTCGCGCAGCGCCGGTTTCGTTGCAGCGCTCATCAGAAGAACAGCCTCTGCTCGCCGGCGCCATCGACGTTGTCGACGCAGCGGCCGCACAGCTCGGGATGCTCGGCGTGCTGGCCGACATCCTCGCGGTAGTGCCAGCAGCGCACGCACTTGGTGGCTTCGCTGGGCAGCGCTTCGACGTAGACGTCCATGCCCTCGACCTTTGCGACTTCGCCGCCGATCGCGGGCTCGGCCGAGGCCGGCACCAGGCTGAGCTCGGAGGTGATGAACAGGAAGCGCAGCTCGTCCTGCAGATCGCCGAGTTTGGCGCCGAGCCCCTTCGAGGTGTCGATGTGCACGGCCGCGCGCGCCTGCAGCGAAGCGCCCAGCTTGCCGGCCTTGCGCATGGGTTCCAGCAGCGCGCCAAGCGCTGTGCGGATCTTCAGCAGGGCCTCGAAATCGGCGGCGTTGAGCGCCGCATCATCGGGCAGCGGCGCCAGGCCCTCGTGCCAGGTTTCGAACAGCACAGACTCACCGCGCGCCCCCGGCATCGCCTGCCAGATTTCCTCGGCGGTGAAGCTGGTAATCGGCGCGATCCAGCGGACCATGGCTTCGAGGATGTGGAACATCGCGGTCTGCGCCGAACGCCGGCCGCGGCTGTCCTCCTGCATGGTGTAGAGACGGTCCTTGGTGACGTCCAGATACACCGAACCCAGCTCGTTGATGCAGAACTGCTGCACGGCCTGGACGATCTCCAGGAACTCGTAGTCGTCATAGGCCTGCAGCACGCGCTGCTGCACGGCATGGGTCGCCGCCACAGCCCAGCGGTCGAGCAGCAAGAGTTCGTCCAGCGGCAGCAGGTCGCGCGTCGGATCGAAGCCGTCCAGATTGCCGAGCAGAAAGCGCGCGGTGTTGCGAATGCGGCGGTAGGCGTCGGTGGTGCGCTTCAGGATCTCGTCGCTGACCGACATCTCGTTGCGGTAGTCGGTGGACGCCACCCACAGGCGCAATACGTCGGCGCCCAGCGTATCCATCACCTTCTGCGGGGCGACCACATTGCCCAGCGACTTCGACATCTTGCGGCCCTGAGCATCCACGGTGAAGCCGTGCGTCAGCACGTGGTCATACGGGGCCTTGGCGTACATTCCGGCCGAGGTCAGCAGCGAGGAATGGAACCAGCCGCGATGCTGGTCGGAGCCTTCGAGGTACATGACGCGGTAGTCGTCGACACCCTTGGCTGACAGCTCTTCGCGGGCCTCGACCACGCAGTAGTGGGTGACGCCCGAGTCGAACCACACATCCAGAATGTCGGTGACCCGGTCGTACTGATCCGCCTCGGCGCCCAGCAGCTCGGCCGCATCGAGGTCGTACCAGACGTCGACGCCGCCGGCCTGCACCCGATCAGCCACGCGGCGCAGGATCGCCACGCTGTCGGGGTGGATCTCGCCCGTCAGCTTGTGCACGAACAGCGCAATCGGCACGCCCCACGTGCGCTGGCGGCTGATGCACCAGTCGGGGCGATTCTCGATCATGCCGTGGATGCGCTCCTGGCCCCACTCCGGCACCCAGCGCACGTTTGGAATGGCATCAAGCGCGGCGCGGCGCAGGCCGTTCGCGTCCATGCTGATGAACCACTGCGGCGTGGCGCGGAACGCTACCGGCGTCTTGTGGCGCCAGCAGTGCGGATAGCTGTGCAGCAGCTCGCCCAGGGCCAGCAGCACGCCGCGCTCGCGCAGCGCTTCGATCAGGACCGCATTGGCCTTCCAGATGAACTGGCCTTCGACCAGCGGCGTGCCCGGCAGGAACACGCCGTTGCCGCCGACCGGATTGATCTCGGCCGCGCTGTAATGCTCAGTGATGCCGTACCTGGCGCAGACCGCGAAGTCCTCCTGGCCGTGGCCGGGCGCGGTGTGCACCGCGCCGGTACCGGCGTCGGTGGTCACGTGGTCGCCGAGCAGCACCGGGATTTCGCGTGCGTCGATGAAGGGGTGCTTGAGCTTGAAGCCCTCCAACGCAGCACCCTTGGCACGGCCGAGCACGACGGGGTCCACCAGGCCGTAGCGCTTGGCGACGTCGGCGAGCAGGGCTTCCGCCACCACCGCGCGCACCGGCGCATGGCCCTCGCCCGCGGCTTCGACAAGAGCGTAGTCGAGCTCGCCGCCGAGGCTGACCGCAAGGCTGGCCGGCAGGGTCCAGGGCGTGGTGGTCCAGATCGGGATCGCGATCGGCGCGGCGTCGGTGCCGACACCGAACACGGCTGCGATGGCGGCCTGATCGAGGGCCACGTAGGCCACGTCGATCATCGGCGAGGTCTTGTCGGCGTATTCGATCTCGGCCTCGGCCAGCGCCGAGCCGCAGTCGAAGCACCAGTGCACCGGCTTGGCGCCGCGGCTGAGATGCCCGTTCTCGACGATCTTCGCCAAGGCCCGCAGCATGTCGGCCTCGAAGCTGAAATCCATCGTGCGGTACGGATTCTCCCAATCGCCCAGCACGCCCAGGCGCTTGAAGTCGCGGCGCTGCACGTCGATCTGCTCGGCGGCGAATTCGCGGCACTTGGTGCGGAAAGCACGCGCATCGACCTTCTGGCCGACCTTGCCGATCTGCTTCTCGACTGCCAGTTCGATCGGCAGGCCGTGACAGTCCCAGCCGGGCACATAAGGCGCGTCGTAGCCGGACAGCAGCTTCGACTTGACCACCATGTCCTTCAGAATCTTGTTGACCGCGTGACCGATGTGGATCGAACCGTTCGCATAGGG
>JBIJCA010000087.1:0-15374 GCA_044344935.1 Aquimonas sp.
CCGTTGCCGAATTCGTAGATCGCTCCCCCCTGGGCCGCGCGCCCATCGCGCAGAATCACACGTTGCAGCTGAAGGATCCCATCGAACTGGCGGCGGATCAGGCCACCGAAGTTGCTGGTGAATCCGGTGACATCACCGCCGCTCAGGGTCATGTTGGCCAACAGCAGGTTGCCGCCGCTGAAGACGTGGAAGCAGCGATCAGTTCGACACTCCAGCTGGATCATTTCCGGATCGAGGTCGCCGTTCGTCAGGGCCTTGCCCGCGACGGTAATGACGCTGCGGATGTCCAGGTCCCCGGTGAGGTTGCGTCCTCGTCGCCGCCGTTGATCTGGAGGCGATAGACCCCCTGGCTCACCGGCAGGAAGATCACGTCGGCGCCGCTGCCCGCGCTGCAGCCGCCGAAGGCCGCATCGGTGTTCGCGGCCTGCACGGCCTCGCGCAGTGAACAGGTCGAGGGACCGGTGTTGAACTCGTCGAACACCGTGGTGACGTTGATGACCGCGGCCTGTGCATCCTTGAGAAGCAGTGAACCCGCCAACAGCACCGCACCAAGCAGCAGGAATTGCAGGTGCCCGAACAGCGCTGCCGATCGCCTTGTGAGAGCCGCGGGGCGCAGGTTAGGCATAGCGTCGACGTGACGCTCGGGCCGGGCAGGAGGGTCGCCACCCGGCAGCGCGGCATGCGCAGAGCGCAGGGATGGCAGAGCGCCGGCGCGCGCGCTGCCCTAGGCCTTAGGCATCCGCAGGAGCGCGGCCTCGACGGAACGGTTCAGCAGCAGGCCAAGACGTGCACGCATCAGAAGACTCCGGTCGGTCGCGGGACGCGCCCTTTCTCCTTGGAATTCCGGACAAGGCTCGGAGCGAACAGCCGGCTGCGATCTGGATCACTCAAATCCGTCCGCGAACGGCGGTGCGTCGTGCTTCGCGCAGCTGGAAGCTCCGCGGATGCCCATCGCGAAGAGCCTCATTCACCGCCGTCGCCCTCGAAACCGTCGACGAACACCACCTCCTGCGGATAGGGCACCAGGATGATGTCGCTCAAGGTGCCGACACCCGGCAGGCTCAGGAAGCTGCTGGTCACCGACACCGGCGGTGGTGTGAGCCCATTGGGCGTGGAGAAAGCCAGGCGCCTGACGCTGCCCAGGCGCCCTGAAAGTCCAACCAGGCCGGAGGGATCCGCGCCGATCACTGCAGTGGAGCCGACGGCTGCCAGCCCAATGAGCTGGCGCGCATCGAGGCTGGTCGGCGTCGCCCACGCGATCGCCGCGTTGCTGAAGCCGGGGTCGAAGTAGCAGAAGTAGTACACCGCGTCCGGCCCGCTGCCGACCACCGCGACGCGAGACAGAACGCTCGAGCCGAAGCCCGGGTAACTGCCCGCCTGGGGCAGGTTCCAGTTCAGGACAGTGCTCGCGCCGGTGCTCGGATTGATCGCGCGCACGCCAGTCGCGCCGAACACGCTGGGACCACCGGGCACCGGTTGGGGCACGTAGACTTCGCTGCCGTCGGGCGACACGCCGAGCAGCGGCGCTTCTGCGGTCGGTGTTGCCCCTCCGAAACTGACTGCGAAGCTCAAGGGATCAATCACGCGCAGCCCATCCGAACAGCCCGAAGCGACGATGCGACCGTCGGGCATAACGAGCACCTGACCAGCATTCGTCGCACAGCCGCTGCCGACCAGCGGCACCGTCGCGATTTCGGCCAGGGTGACGGCATCCAGCACGACCACGCCCTTGCTCAGGCTGGGCCCGCTGCCCTCGCGCTTGAAGGTGTAGACGCGCTGGCCATCGGGGCTGAGCGCGATCGTCCGGTTCTGCGCGTTGCCGACGGCCGCCGTGGCGACGCGCTGGCGCGTGCGGGTGTCGATGACGTGCACCTGACCCGCGACGCCACCGGAGATCGTTGCACTGGACAGATAGATGCGCGTGCGATCGGCGTTGGCGACCATCCGCCCCGGCTCGTCGCCGAGGCCGGAGATCGAGGCTTCGACCGTCATCGTGTCCAGATTCACGACCCGCACCGCGCGGTTGCCGGGTTCGCTCACGCTCACGAAGGCCCAGGGCTGTGCGCCAAGCGGCAGGGCAAGAGCGCTGGCGAGCAGCATCAACAGCAGGCGCAGCACGGACACAGACTCAGGACGGGACATGGGCGCACTCACGCAAGGGGTCGTACGGATCTGAATGCCGACCGGCCACCAAAGCGAACAGCCGGCCTGGGTGGGATCTCTGCAGAGCGTCGAACGAATCGACGGGCGCGATCGCCTGTTCGGTCTTGGCCCCAACCGGCATTCATCGAGAAAGACCAACCCACCCGTCGCTGTGGAGACTCTTCGATGCGCCTCTTGCCTGCCGCAGCTCTGTTCCTGCTTTCTCTCGCCAGTCCAGCACGGGCCGAGGATCTGGCGACCTGCGTTGGCACGGTGGCCGAGCTTGAGGCCGCGATCGACGCGGCCACCGTGGATCTGCCCTTCGTCTCGCGACGTCTGATCCGGCTGGAGCAGGGCAGCTACAACCTCAGCAGCTCTGATTTCATGCGCACATCGGCGCAGGCCACGGGCTTCCCGCTGCGGGAGCCGGTGGTGCTGGCCGGCGGCTACACCGCAGGCTGCAGCGGCCGGGTGTTGAACCCGTCCAACACCGTGCTGACCAACACCGGCACGCGCCGGCTGGACTTCGAGGTGCTGCGTGACCTGATTGTCTCCGGCCTCACCTTCGCCAACTTCGCCAACGAGATCGAGTTCAGCCACTTCGATCTCGACGACACACTGCAGCGGATCGAGGTCGCCAACAGCCGCTTCGTCGGCGGCTCGGGCGGCATCCGCATCCAGGTCGAATCCGGCAATGGCACTTCGGAGATCCGCTTCCGCAACAACCTCGTGTGGAACCGTCCCGGCGATGGCCAGTGCACGCTGCGCCTGCTCGGTGACAGCGGTCCGGACACGGTGGTTCGACTGGTCGCCAGCAGCAATACCGTCGCGGCAAACGGCGCCGCCGGAGATGGCGTCTGCATCGGACAGATCGAACAGCCACAGCTGTACAACAACATCTTCCACCTCAACCCGGGCGATGACCTGTCGGGGCTCGACGGCAACGGCCTCACGGTCGCCCGCAACAACCTGTTCCAGAGCGTTGCCGGGATCAGCTATGCGGTCGGCGGGAACACCGGCAACAGCAACGCCAACCCACTGTTCGTCAACGTCCTCGACGGCGACCTGCGGCTTGGCAGCGGCTCACCGGGCATCAACTCGGGCTTTGAAAGCCCGACCTACGGCAACAGTACGGTCGACATCGGCGGTCTGACCCGCGTGGTCGGACCGGCGATCGATCGGGGCGCGCATGAGAGCAGCAACGTCGGCGCGGTCAACATCGCGGTGACCAGTACCAGCAACTCGGGGGCGGGTTCCTTGCGCGAGGCGATACTCCAGGCCAATGCCACGCCGGGCTTCAACCGCATCACCTTCAACGTTCCCGGTTCCGCCTGCCCGAAGGTGATCACGGTGATCAGCGAGCTGCCCGGCATTACCGACACGGTGCATATCGATGGCGGTACCCAGCCCGGCTTCGAGGCCAACACGTCGGACCTCTCCTACGACGGCACGATGTGCGTGCTGCTTCGGGGGCCGGACAACGCCTTCGGCTTCCGCGTGCCCGCGAACGCCCCCGCCAACACGCGCCTGACGGTGGATTCGATCGCCTTTGGAGGCTTCAGCTACGGCGTGCTGCTCGAAGGCGGCGCCAGTCATCTCGTGATCGGCAGCCAGTTCGGTGTACCGCTTCCAAGCAGCAACGCGATGGAAGGGGGTGTTTTCATCAGCGCGGCGCCCTCGACCCAGGTCGGCGGCGCCGATGCAGGTTCGCGCAACGTGTTCGCCAACCTCGACTCAGGAGGACTGTTCACCTCGGCCGGCGTGCTGGTTGGCGAGACCTCGACCGGCTCGGTCATCGTCAACAACTTTTTTGGCAACCTGCCCAACGGCGTCAGCGAGGGCCCCATCGATCACGGCATCGTCAGCTTCGCCGACGGCGTCGAGATCGACGACAACCTGATCAACAACGCCACGGCATGGGCCATCCGGATCCACCCGAGCGCCAGCGGCACGGTCATCAGCCGCAACCGCCTCGGTCTGCCCAGCTTCTGCATCGGCAACTGCCCGACCGCTCAGGCCAACACCCGCGGCATGCTGATCGAGGGCGAAGCCTCGAACCTCTGGCTGAACGACGTCGCCAACAGCCTGGCCAACGGCGTGCGGGTGACCGGCAACGACAACGCGCTGTTCCGCGTCCAGGTCTATGGCGGCCTGGCCGGAGTCGCCCCGATCGACATTGGCCCGATCGGCTTCACCGGTCAGCAGGTCAACACGGTGACGAACCCCGTACCCGGCAACCGTAGTCTCAACTGGCCACAACTGACGTCTCTCGCTCGCCTGCCGAACGGTGACTGGCAGGTATCTGGAACCCTGGCGTCGGCCAACGGCAGCTACGGTATCGACTTCTACGGGAGCCCGCGCCGGGTTGACGCGATGGCGCCGACCGCGCGCTGCGAAGGCCGGGTGTTCATCGGCAATCTGGTCGGTCCGCTGGTGATCGCCAACGCATCGCCCGGCATGAATGGCACGGTGAACTTCCTCGCGACGATCCCGTCGGCGTTGGCGACCTTACCCTTCATCACCGCGGTCGCGCGGCGCGAGACCGTGATCGAGGGTGCGGTGCGCGATGGCGACAGCAGCGAGTACGGCAACTGCCTTGAGCTGCCCCTGTTCTCCAACGGTTTCGAGAGCTGAAGAGAGGCGCGGGCATGTCACTGGTGAACACTCGCGCAAACGCGCGCGTCCCGCGCGGAGTCGACCCGGCGGCGCTGGCCGCTGGCCGCCGCTGGAGAATTCGATCGCTGGGTCGACACGGGGCAGCGTCTGCCAACAGTGCGCTTTGCCAGGGACAGCCGATCCTCGGCGTCAGGTCCGATCTGGATGTCGGCCCCACTCAGGGAGTCGCGTTCGGCCGCTGGCCCCGGTTAAGCTCGGGTTTCCGGGGGAGACGGACGGGTTGGGGTTCCATGGGCGAGGCCGGCGAACACACCACTCAGGTGCTGCTGCAGCGCATGCGCACGGGCGATGCGAGGGCGCGGGCCGCCCTGGTGGCGCGCATCGAACCGCTGCTGCGACGCTTCGCCCAGGGGCGACTGCCGCAGGTGCTGCGGCACGAGCAGGACACGGCCGATCTGGTGCAGCTCACCTGGCTCAAGGTCCTCGACAAGATCGACGGCATCGAGCTCTCGGCGCCGGGAGATTTTTTCAGCTATCTGCGCACCGTGCTTCTGAACGCCCTGCGCGAAGCGCTGCGCAAGCACGGTCGCTCGCGCGTGGACGTCCATGCTGACGCCGAGTCGGGTCTGGCGGAACTGGTCGCCGAGAACGTGGATCTCGACGATTGGTTGGCCTATGAACAGGTGATCGCCGCACTGCCCGCCGAGTCGCGCGTGCTGGTGCTGATGCGCTTTGAATTCGGGATGAGCTTTACCGAGATCGCCGCCGAATTCGGAGAAACCCCCGACGTGATCCGCATGCGCGTCAACCGTGCCGTTGCCCGCATCGCGCAGGAAGGCCATGGCCAGCCCGGATGATGATCCCCTGAGCGCGCTGGCGGCGCGCATCGCCGCCGGTGAGACGATCGACCCGTCTCTGCTGCCTGACGACTTCGTCGCCCAGCCCGCCGTGCAGCGGCTGCTCGGCTTTGCGCGCGTAGCGGAGGCGCTGGCGGCGAATGCCGGCGGCACCTCCGCAGAGCCCATGGCGCCCGACCGCATCGGCCCGTGGAAGCTGCTGCGTCTGCTGGGCTCCGGCGGCATGGGTGATGTGTGGCTGGGCGAGCGCGCCGACGGCACTGTCGAACATCGCGTTGCGATCAAGCGCGTGCGCGGGGCATCGGCATCGTTCACCCAGCGACTGGAAGCGGAGCGGCGCATCCTCGCCAGGCTCTCGCATCCGAACATCGCGCGCTTCATCGATGCCGGCGTCGATGCCACGGGGGCACCGTGGCTGGCGCTGGAGTACATCGAGGGCGACACGCTCAACGACTGGTGCGAGCGCATGCGGCCCGGTTTGGGCGAGCGGCTGCAGCTGTTCCTCGCCATCTGCGCCGCCGTGCAGCACGCGCATCGGCATCTCGTCGTGCATCGCGATCTCAAGCCGGGGAACGTGCTGGTCGACGCCTCGGGCCTGCCCCACCTGCTCGACTTCGGCGTGGCCAAGCTGCTCGATGGCAGCACCCAGGAAGTCACCGCCGCGGCGCTGACACCCGCCTATGCGGCACCGGAGCAGCTGCGCGGCGGTGAAGTCACGACCGCCACGGATGTCTATGCCCTCGGCCTGCTCCTGTTCCGTCTGCTGGCCGGCGATGTCCCGCCGACCCGTCGTGGCGCCGGCGTGGCCCAGGTGCTGGCCCGACTCGACGATGAGGAAACCCTGCAGCCCAGCACCACCGCGCGCGAGCGCGAGGCCACGCTGCCCTACCCGGCCCTGGAACTGACCGGCGATCTGGATGCGATCGTGTCGAAAGCGATACGTGGGCAAGCGGAGGCGCGCTACGGATCGGTCGCCGAGCTGGCCGCGGACGTGCGCCGGCATCTGCAGTCGCGACCGGTCACCGCACGTCGGCCCACCCGTCGCTACCTCGCCGGTCGCTTCATGCGGCGGCACCGCGGCGCGCTGACGATCACCGCCCTGGCGGCGCTGGCGATCGTGGTCAGCCTCGGCGTTGCGCTGTGGCAGGCGCGCGTGGCGGCGCTGGCGGCGCAGCGCGCCGAGACCGAGGCGGCAGCCGCACTGGCGCAGGCGCAGCGGGCGGAAGGTGCGACCAGCTTCGTGCTGTCGATCTTCCGTCAGACCGATCCTTTCCGACGCGATGCACGCGGCACCATCAGCCTGCAGCAGGCCTTCGATGACGCGCTGGCGCGCGTGGATCGCGAGTTCGACGACCGCCCGCTGCTGGCGATCGATCTCAATGACGACTTCGGCGAGACCCTGGTCAACCAGGGCCGCTTCGACGAAGGCCGCGCGCGTCTGGAGAAGGCGCTGACGCTGGCCGAGCAGCACCTGCCGCCGGACAGCCCGGTGATCGCCGAGACCCTCGTCAACCTGATCGCGCTCGCCGAGCAGACGGGCAGCCTTGAAGAAGCGAAACCCCGGGTCGAGCGTGCGCTCGCCATCCTCGAACCCCTGCGCGACCGCCAGCCGGTGCTGCTCGGGAACGCGAGATTCCTGCAGGCCAGCCTGCTGCTCACCGAGGGCAAGGCCGACGCGGCCGAGCCGATCGCGCGCGACGCGCTGGCCTTGCACATGGCCCACATCCCGGTCGACGACGCGCGACTGCCGGTGTCGATCTTCAGCTTCGCCATGGTGCTGCGCCACCAGCGCAAGGACGCCGAGGCCAAGCCCTTCCTGGACGATGCCGTGCTGCGTGCCGAAGCCCTGCAGGGTGGCGACGCGGCGACCCTGATCTCACTGCTCGACGGCGTCCGCGGCAATGCCAATGTGCTGATGGACCCCAAGCGCGAGCGCGCCGCCGTCGATCGCATGCTGGAAGTCGCGCGCTCGAACTTCCCCGGCGACCATCCGCTGCACGCGAAGGCGCTGGTCGCTGTCGGCAATGTGCGTGCGCGCGACCATGGCGAGGCGGAGGGCGCGCGCATGCTGCGCGAGGCCGCCGCGATGTACGCGCGACTCGGCCACCCGGGGGAAGCACGCGCCTGGAGACTGCTGGGTTCCAACCAGCACTTCTGGGAGCGCTACGAACTCGCGATCGCGGCGTTCGACGAGGGCTTCGTGCGCTGCCAGAGCATCGGCGCGACCCAGGCCGAATGCTTGAGCATCGCCGCCGAGCGCGTGTCCACCCTGGTCAAGCTGGGCCGTGCCGCGGATGCGCTGGCGGCGAGCGAAGCGCTCGATCGCATTGTGGCCGCGTCCACCACGCCGGGCCTGGACACCGACACCATGGCGGTGGAGGCACGCGCCGAGGCGTATGCCATCAACGGCCGGATCGGCGAGGCCGTGACCCTCTACGACGGCCTGGTCGAGGTCTACAGCCAGCGCTATGGCGCCGACAGCAACATCGTCGAACAGATTCGCCTGCGCCGTGATGCGATCGCCGCCATGGCGAAGTGAGCTCCGCGGGAGCACGTCAAAAGATGGAGGATCGGGGCGAGAGCGGAGGCCTGAAGAAGACGCCGCGGCGTGCCATGCGGAACGTGGTGGTGGCGAGGGTGGCAGCATGAGCAGCGGCTTGAATAGAACAACCCCTTGCAATGAGACTTCAACGGGTCATCTGTCAGCTGGAGCATCCCCGTGCCGGATCCGTTCGAAGTGCGTGCGGCAGAAGTCGAGTTGTGGCGTGCGCTCAACGCACTCCGAGTGTTGGACGGCAAGCCGCCCCTGCCGGTGCCGGCGGGGGGGAAATGCCGAGCCGCCGCTCTGCGGCTTCTGTGGGAAAGGCAAGAATCAGGTGAAGTCGATGATCGCGGGCGCCTCGGCCAACATTTGCGGCAACTGCGTGGTGCTCTGCGCGGAGATCATTGAAGCGGGGGTGCTTGATCTGCCGTAGAGCCTGGCTCTCGCAGACCTGCACACGCGCGACGGGTCTCAAGCCCTCGCGCCCCACCGACTCGAAAACCACCGCCGCGTCCGGCTAAAGCCCCACGCGAGAGTCGCCGCAAAGGCGCCGGGCACCCAGCCAAACACCGCCGCGAATGCATTCTTCGCGCCATCGCCGTCGTAGATGACCTGCAGCTCTTCGATGGAACGCGCGGCGGCGACCTGGGCGTCCGAGAGATGGATGCGAGCGAGGATCAGGTAGACCCACACGAGAATCACCACGAGCAGGAACCGCAGCGCAGTGGATCGCGCGGACCGGCGGCGGTTGCCCCAGCCCATGACCAACAGGGGCAGCAGCGCCAGGACGGCCACCTGTGACAGCAGAAGGTTCAACGCCGAGGTCTCCGCTTGCAGACGGGTGATTCGCGCCTTCGCGCAAGCTCAGCACGAGGATGTGGCCCGAGTCTGTCGAAGTGGAGCGTTCAGATGATCGCTGGGGCGTGATCGGATTGAGCCGGTGTCGGGTCAGGACCGAAGCGAGCGTCGAGCTCCGGTGGGTCAAGACCCACCCTACGGGCTTGGAGGACCGGGGCGAGAGTGAAGGCCATGGTGGGTCAAGACCCACCCTATGGGCTTGGAGGACCGGGGCGAGAGTGACGGCCTTGGTGGGCCAGGGCCCACCCTATGCGCGTGGCGAGAACCCTCGCCGCGCGTTGCTCCAACGAATCCCGAATCCCGAACCCCAACGAGCTCCATAGG
The DNA here is from genome assembly GCA_044344935.1 of Aquimonas sp. Classification (GTDB taxonomy): domain Bacteria; phylum Pseudomonadota; class Gammaproteobacteria; order Xanthomonadales; family Xanthomonadaceae; genus Aquimonas. The sequence goes on from JBIJCA010000087.1 coordinate 9,340, forward strand.
GTGGGCCCTGGCCCACCAAGAGCCGGAAACCGCAGATACGCCAAACACCCGCCGGCCGGAGCACAGCATCAAGCGATGGTGATCGGGGCGGGAGCGCAAGCGATGGATGATCGGCGCAAGCGCGGAGGCGATGGTGGGCCAGGGCCCACCCTATGGGCGCGGCGAGAAACCTCGCCGCGCCCTGCTCCAACGAATCCCGGCCCTCGCGCACAGCGCTCGGGCGCTCCTCGGCGCGCGGACCCGTGGTCCGCAAGCGCGCCTCCTCGCTCCCGAATCCCGAATCCCGGCTCTAAGCCGATATCGCCAGCTGCTCGCGGTGATACAGCTTGGCCGCGATCAGCCAGACCAGGCCGGCCAGTAGCAGGCCTGCCCCGAGCGCGATCGCCCATTCGGCGCCGCTGACGACTTCGCCGCGAACCACTTTGAGGATCAACTGGTTCTGCGCGAGCAGCGGCACCGCCGACATCCACAGCTGGTTCTTCACCGGCGACACCATCAAGACCAGGGTCGGCAGCATCGGCAGCAGCATCAGCAGGGCCATGTAGCTCTGCGCCTCCTTCATGCTCTTGGTGGTGGCCGCCAGCAGGGTAACCAGGCAGGAGCCGAACACCGCGATCGGCATGATCAACAGGAAGAGCTTGGCGATCGCCAGCCAGCTGATGTCGATCTTGAAGCCGAGCATCGAGGCGGGGATGAAGCTGAAACAGGCCTTGAAGGCGAGCAGGGTCAGCAGCGAGGTCAGCAGGGCGAATACCGCGGCCGCACCCAGCTTGCCGCTCATGATCGCGCCACGTGCAGCAGGCGTGGCCAGCAGCGGTTCCAGCGACTGCCGTTCGCGCTCGCCGGCGGTGGCGTCCATCGCCAGCTGGGCGCCGCCGAGGAACCCGCTCAGGATCAGGATGTAGGGCAGGAAAGCCAGCAGCATGCCGGCACGGCTCTCGGGCGTGGACAGGTCGCGGTGCTGCACCAACACCGGCGTACCCACCGCCGGATTGATACCCCGCGCAACCAGACGCAGGGCGCCCATCTGGCGGTCGTACGTTTCCAGCAGAGCTTCGACACGGCGCAGCGGCATGCGGGTGTCCTGGCGCGTGGAGTCGAACAGCAGCTCGATCGGGGCGGGACGGCTCTTGCGCCACTCTTCCGCGTACTCCGGAGTGATGCGCAGGATCACGTCCTTGTCCTGGCCGCGAATGGCCGCATCGGGGTCGGCCGGCGACTCCTCGATCTCGACGTTCATCGTGGTCAGCCAGTCGACCAGGTTCGGCGCGTGCTCGGCGCCGATCACCGGCAGCTTCAGCGGCTTCTCGGCGCGCTCGACTTCCTTGCTGGCGATCAGAGTGATCAGGCCGACCATCAGCGCCGGGCCCAAAAGCGGGCCCATCAGCAGGCTGATCATCAGGGTGCGGCGGTCGCGGAACAGATCCAGCAGTTCCTTCTTCAGAACGGTCCAGGTGGCCTTCATGCGAACAGTCCTTCTTCCGAGCCGATGGCCTTGACGAAGGCCTCTTCGAGGTTCGATTCGCCGGTCAGCGCGCGCAGTTGCTCGGGCGTGCCCTGCGCCACGACATGGCCCTTGGCGATGATGACGATGCGGTCACACAGCGCCGCGACCTCCTGCATGATGTGGCTGGAGAACACCACGCAGCGTCCCTCGGCCTTCAGCTGCTGGAGGAAGTGGCGCAGGCCGCGGGTGGTCATCACGTCGAGCCCATTGGTCGGCTCGTCGAGGATCACGTTCTTCGGGTCGTGCACCAGCGCCCGCGCGATCGCGGTCTTGGTGCGCTGGCCCTGCGAAAAGCCCTCGGCGTGGCGGTCAAGGATCTCGTCCATCACCAGCGCCTTCGCCAGCCGCGCCGTGCGCTCAGCAATCAGGGCCTCGTCCATGCCGTGCAGGCGGCCGAAGTACTCGATGTTCTCGCGAGCGGTCAGGCGCTTGTAGACGCCGCGCGCATCGGGCAGCACGCCCAGGCGACGGCGCGCGGCTTCGGCGTCCTTGAAGATGTCGACGCCGTCGACGCTGACCGTGCCGGTGTCGGGGCGCATCAGCGTGTAGAGCATGCGCAGGGTGGTGGTCTTGCCGGCGCCATTGGGGCCGAGCAGGCCGGTGATCTGACCGTCTTCGGCGCGGAAGCTCACGCCATCGACCGCCTTGACCACGCCGGTCTTGGTCTTGAAGTGCTTGCTCAGGTTTTCGCAGACGAGCATCTCAGGGCTCCCAGCCGTAGTAGCCGGCGAACGGCGGATTGGGTTTCAGAGCTTCGAGACACTCGGTGTCGAGGTCCTTCGGCGCGGTGGTGTCGATGAACTCGCCCAGGATGCGCGGCATGCAGCCGGCCCCGGACACGCTGTGGCCCTGGCCGCGCAGGATCAGATGCCGCGCATTGCCCAGGTGCTCGACGACCGCATTCGCCCGACAGCAGCAGGGTCGGGATCTCGGACTTGACCGGATCATTGAAATCCGCGGGCGACTCGCCGCGCGGCCAGACCGCGCACTGCTCGACAGTGACGCGGGTGATCATGTCGCCGAGCGTGCGGGTGGCATCCAGCGGATCGGGGCGCAGCTTCGGCGCGTCCTCGCTGCAGATCACCGACAGCTGCATGCCGTGGGTGATCTGTTCCGACAATGAGCCGGTGATCATCTCGGCCTGGGCCATCAGCGCACTGGCGCGCCCTTGCGCCGCCTCGTGCAGGGACAGCGGCAGCATCGCCGCCAGCGCAGGTGCGTATGAGTACATGCGTGCAACTGCGCTGACGTGACCTGCGGTGAACTCGCCCTGCTTCTCCTCGCCGCTGATCGGGTCGCGCCAGCTCACCGCGCGCGGCGCCTCGCGCAGTTCCGCCAGCAGCGCATTCAGATCCTCGCGCGAGCTGCCGAAACGCTCGGCACAGGCGGGCTCCTGCTGGCACTGGGCAAAGTGCAGATCGAGCGCGTCCTCCAGATTGCGCGCGTGCTCGCCGCCCAGCACCAGCGTGTTGGGAACCACGGAGTCAAGCACCACGCTGCGGGTGTGCTGCGGATAGCGCCGCATGTACTGCTGGGCCACGCGAGTGCCATAGCTGACGCCGAGCAGATTGATCTGCTCGACGCCGATGGCCTGGCGCACCGCATCGAGATCGGTGATCGCGATGCTGGTGGTGTACTGGGTCAGATCCGCTTTCCGCCCGAGTTCATCGCGACAGCGCTCGGCAAACGCACGCCAGGCAGCCGGGTCGTCCTCGGCCATGTCGTCGACGACGCCGGCTTCGCCTTCCTCGGTGGTGCAGGTGAGCTTGTTGGAGCCGCCGGTGCCGCGCTGGTCGACCAGGATCACGTGGCGGTTCTTGCGGATCTCGCGAAAGGCACCGTGCAGGCCCGGATAGCTCTCCAGCGCCGATTGGCCCGGCCCGCCGGCGATCATGAACAGCGGATCGTCAGCGCCGGCGCTGTTCTCGGTCGGCACCCAGGCGACCGCCAGCTCGATCTTCCGACCCGCGGGGTTGGACGGATTTTCCGGAACCTCGAAGCGCGTGCACTGGGCCTCGACGTTCAGCACCGTCAGCGGTGCCGTGAGCGTGCAGGGCTCGAACACGAGAGTGCCGAGGCGCCGCTGGGCATCCGCGGACGCGCTCAGCGCGAGGCCGCCAGCGGCGGCGAGGGTGATCAGGACACGGTGCATGGGTTCTCCCTTTTGCGCGGCGCAGGCCGCAACGTGCGGCTACTGACCTGCGTTCGGAGCAGGTGTGACAGCGCCGGGCAGGCGCGGGGTCTGGTACTTCTCGCGGCGAATCCTGCGGAGGTGCAGGCCGGCCGCCTTCAGGCGCTCGAAGCCGGCATCGACCATATTCGGATTGCCGCAGAGGTAGGCGATGTCGCCCTCGGGGTCGATCGCAAACGTCTGCAGCGCGTCCTGCACGTAGCCATGCACATCGTGCGCGGTCGGCGTTTCGGGCAAGCCGCGCGAATGGCAGAAGCGCAGGGTGATGCCGGGGATGCGCGCGGCGGCGGCGCGGAATTCGTCCGCATAGAGCTGCTCGTCCGGCCCGCGGTTGCCGAGCAGCAGCAGGGTCTGCACGCCGCGCGCGGCCAGCGCTTCGAGCTGCGGCAGCATGCCGCGGTAGGGCGCCACACCGGTGCCGGTGCCGAGCAGCACGTAGCGCCTGGCATCGTCTTCGGGCAGCAGGCAGAAGCGGCCGTTGGGCGCGGTGGCGTGGATCTCGTCGCCGTGTTCCAGCGCGCGCATGTGGGCGCTGCCGACGCCGCCCTCGACGAGGCTCACGACCAGTTCGATCCGCTGTGCATCGCTGCGGCCGGGGTCGTTGGGATTGGCGATCGAATAGCTGCGGAACTCGGGCGACTCGCCGCGACCGACCTGTACGCGCAGGAACTGGCCCGGCAGAAAGGCGACCGGCTGGCCGTCGCTGCGTTCGAACTCGAAATGGCGAACGCTGGGCGTCAGCCAGCGGCTGTCGACCAGGCGCAGCGCATGGGTCGGCGGGGGCGGAAGCATGGGGTGTTCGGCCTCGGGCGTCGCAAATCGGGGGTGTATAGTAGCGACCGCCCGTGAGCGGCCGGTTCGCAGCGCCGAATCCCCGCCGGTTCACGGGCCTCCCCGTTCCGATTGCGAGAGCCTGAAGGCTCTCAAAGGCCGTTGTCGAATGAGCGCGCCCGCAGCGCTGGAAGTGCGCGATCTGCGCAAGACCTACTCGAACGGCGTGGAAGCCCTGAAGGGCATCTCGCTGGCCGTCGCCGAAGGCGATTTCTTCGCCCTGCTGGGCCCGAACGGCGCCGGCAAGTCGACCCTGATCGGCATCGTCAGCTCGCTGGTCAATGCCAGCGCGGGCGAGGTGCGGGTCTGCGGCATCGATCTGGTGAAGCAGCGCAGCGAAGCGATGCGCCAGATCGGCCTGGTGCCGCAGGAAATCAACTTCAACATGTTCGAGAAGCCCTTCGACATCTGCGTGAACTACGCGGGCTTCTACGGCGTGCCGCGGGTAGAAGCCGCCGAGCGCGCCGAAGCCGAACTGCGCGCCGCCCAGCTGTGGGAGAAGGCCCACGTGATGTCGCGCACGCTGTCGGGGGGCATGAAGCGGCGGCTGATGATCGCGCGCGCCATGATTACCCGGCCGCGGCTGCTGATCCTCGACGAGCCCACCGCCGGCGTCGACATCGAGATCCGCCGCGGCATGTGGAAGACGCTGAAGGAGGTCAACGCCCGCGGCACCACGGTCATCCTCACCACGCACTATCTCGAAGAGGCCGAGAACCTCTGCCGCAACATCGCCATCATCGACCGCGGCCGCATCGTCGAGCACAGCAGCATGAAGAACCTGCTCGCCAAGCTCGACGTCGAGGGCTTCGTGCTGGATCTCGCCCAGCCCTTCCACGGCGCGCTGCCTGAACTGGCCGGCATCCGGATCGAGCGCAGCGACGAGAACACGCTGGAACTCGAAACTCCGCGGGCGGCCAATCTCAACGCGATCTTCGCGGCGCTCAGCGAGGCCGGCATCCAGGTGCGCAGCATGCGCAATCGCGCCAATCGACTCGAAGAACTCTTCGTGCGCCTGACCGGCAAGGACGCCGCCTGATGAGCACTTCCCCGATCAGCCCCGCCCGCGCCAACCTGACCGCGCTCTACACCATCGTCCGTCGCGAAGTGCATCGCATCCTGCGCATCTGGGGCCAGACCCTGGTGCCGCCGGCGATCACCATGACTCTGTACTTCCTCATCTTCGGCAGCCTGATCGGCAACCGCATCGGCCAGATGGGCGGCTTCAGCTACATGGACTTCATCGTGCCCGGCCTGGTGATGATGAGCGTCATCCAGAACGCCTACGGCAACATCTCGTCGAGCTTCTTTGGCGCCAAGTTCGGGCGTCACGTCGAGGAGCTGCTGGTCAGCCCGATGCCGAACTGGGTGATCCTGCTGGGCTACGTGCTGGGCGGCGTGCTGCGCGGCCTGCTGGTCGGCGCGATCGTTCTTGTCATCGCGATGTTCTTCACCAAGGTGTCGATTCCGCACCCGCTGGTGACGCTGGCCAGCGTGCTGCTGGCA
>JBIJCA010000334.1:0-4426 GCA_044344935.1 Aquimonas sp.
CTCTGGCCGGCTTCGTCAATGCCGTCTACGCCAAGAAGTTCGACGACATCGCGATCATTCCGACCTTCGTGCTGACCCCGCTGACCTATCTGGGCGGCGTCTTCTACGCCGTCGAAGCCTTGCCGGGCTGGGCACAGACGCTGACCCTGGCCAACCCGATCGTCTACATGGTCAGCGCTTTCCGCTACGGCCTGCTGGGCTCCAGCGGCGTCGACCTGGGCTTGAGCTTCGCGGTCATGCTGGGCTTCACCGTGGCCCTGACCTGGTTGGGCCTCACCCTGCTGAAGCGCGGCGTCGGCCTGCGCAGCTGAACCCACCGATCCACTCAAGGAGCACCGCATGAACATGGCCATCCTGCAGCCGCTGCTGACCCTGCTCGCCGGCATCCTGATCCTGATCCGGCCCAAGCTGCTGGCCCTGATCGTGGCGATCTACCTGATCGTGATTGGCGTGCTGGGCCTGCTGCCGCATCTGCGCTTCTAGCCCTTCGCCGCGTCAACTCAGGCATGCCATAGCGCTGAGTTGGCGTGGTGCGCCACAGGCGCACCCTACGCGAACACAGGCCTGTGCTTGGTCGGGCGCTTCGCATCTCTCGGGGTCGTAGGGTGCGCGTGTCGCGCACTTATGCGGGTGTGCTTTCGATCTGGTGCGCCACAGGCGCACCCTACGCGACCACAGGCCTGGGCTTGGTCGGGCGCTTCGCGTCTCTCGGGGTCGTAGGGTGCGCGTGTCGCGCACCTATGCGGGCGTGCTTTCGATCTGGTGCGCCACAGGCGCACCCTACGCGACCACAGGCCTGGGCTTGGTCGGGCGCTTTGCGTCTCTCGGGGTCGTAGGGTGCGCGTGTCGCGCACCTACGCGCGCGAAAGACGCATTGCCCCCATCGAAGCCAAAGCGAGCGTTCGTCGCTTCCAGGCCGAAACCCTGATCGCGCCCGAAGGTGATCGCGCTCACCCGGCGACCAAAGCCATCAAGCCGCTCGCCCGCGTCGCCACCACCAGATCCCGACAAGCCCAAGCAGTAGCAGCGGCGGCAGGGTCCACGTCGCGACGCGCTGGACCTGCGCAATCCTCTCCGCGCGCAGCTCGCGTTCGACCTTGTCGAAATCCGGCGCCGGGCACGCCTGGCCGAAGCGTTCACCCCAGGGCACATAAGGCCCTTCGCGCAGGTAGCGCCGGTACAGCTGCTGGCCGCGCTCGTACTCGGTGTTGAGCACGTAGCGCGTGGCCTGACACATCAGCGCAGCGTAGGCCTGCGAGCGCGGCGGCAGCTGATCGGCTGCAGCTTCGGCGAGGTTCGCGGCCAAGCCGCGGTAGTGGAATCGGTGGGCCGGCACGGGGCTGCTGGCCTCGACCCGCGCACGCTCATCCGCCAGAGCAAGCGGGTCCGGTTGCGCCGGCACCTGTCGCCACTCGGTCTCGGCGCTGCCGGGCACCTCCACCTCGACCCAGCGCTCGCCCAGCGAGAACATGCCGCCGTACTCGGCGTAGTCCGGCCCCAGCTGCGTGCCGAGCAGCTGCATGCCCTGCCAGCGCGCCAGCTCGGCCGCCTCGAAACCAGCGCGGGCGCGCGCCACCCGATCGCCACGCTGCATGGCCTCGCGCGCATCGACGTAGCGCGTCGCCTGCGCGCGCAGCGTCTCGTCATCGAAGTAGGGCAGGGCCTCGCCGCCGCGGCCTTCGCGCAACAGGCGGCGTGCGAGCAGGCCGCGCAGCGCAGAGGCATAGCCGCCGGTGCGGATGCCCCAGCCCGCTTCCTGAACGGGCTGCGCTTCGGGCGCCACGCGCTGCACGAAGGCCTTCAGCTCCTCGACTGTCAGCACGCGCTCGGCGAGATAGGCGGCATCGGGCCAGTAGCGCGCGGACGCCGCGTAGAACAGGTCCATCGCCTGCAGATAGTCGTTGCGCGAAAGCGCGACGATGCCGGCTTCGGCCTGGATGCGGCAGCGCGTGTCCACGGGCGCTTCGGAAGGCCGATAGACGTCGATTTCGTCCGGCCGCGCCGTCCAGACTTCACCCTCGCCAGCGGCGCGGATGGCCTGCGCGTAGGCGGCCGCTGCCGCTTCGCTGTCGCCGCGACGCAGGAACAGCTTGGCGCGCAGCCAGTGCGCCATGCCGCTGCTCGAATCACCCAGCGCGCGCTCGGCCTCGTCATAGCGCCCCGCGCGATAGGCGATCGAAGCGAGCCGCTCGCGGGCGGGATCGTCGGCAGCCAGTGCCCGATCCAGCTCGGCGAACACGGCCAGCACGCTGGCGCTGTCCTGGCTGCCATAGGGCCCGTTCCAAGGGTCGTAGACCTGCACCGCTTCGCCCGGGCCCGGCAGCGCTGGCGGCAGCTCGAAGCTGCGCGCGAACAGATAGGCCAGCAGCAGGCCGCGTCCGCTGGGCGTGTCGAGCAGCTGGGCGCGGGCTTCGGCATTCGGCGCCAGCTTGCGGGCGACGAACAGCAGCGACATGCGTCCAGAGCCGGAACCCAGGGAGGCCTGCTGCGCGTAGAGCTCGACCGCGCGTGCGTAATCGCCCGCCTCCAGCAGATCGCGCGCTTCCTCGCCGTAGCTGGCCACCGCGAGGCCCAGCGGATCCGGCGCACCGGCCTGCACTTCGGCGCGCAGCTCGGCGTACATCGCGCTTGATTCCTGGCCGCGATACAGCTTGCCGAGCATGTAGGCCGCCATCGGCCCGTGGTTGCCGCGCTGATCGATCGGCAGCGCGCGGACGGCTTCGAACTGCGCCAAGGCGATGTCGGGCTCGCCCGTGTGCCAGGCCACCGCGCCGGCGGTGTAGTGGGCGACGGCGGGCGGCAGCGTGCCGGCGCGCGCCAGCACCTCTTCCGCGCTGGCCAGTTCGCGCAGTCGCAGAACCTTGCGCTGCTGCCCCGCATCCAAGCCCTCGGCTTCGGCCGGGCGCAGCCCCTCTGGCTCCGTATGCCAGCGCTCCTCAACGGGCCTGAACCGGTAGGCGGACATGTCGACCAGACGACTGACCTCGTACTCGAAACTGCCTTCGGGCAGCTCGCTCAGGGTCTGCTGGCGCTGGTCCAGCAGAGTCAGCGGAAAGTCCGGCCCGCAGGCCAGTGCGGGGCTGCAGAGCAGGAACAGGCTCAGGCTGAGCAGGCGTGGCGCGGGTGGGCGTTTCGACATGGGACGCGGGACTCGGCAATGGGTCATTGGGAGCGGGTGCTGCAGCCAGCAGCAGCGGCAGCACACTACGCCAGACTTCGGGCAATTCGGGGGCAGCGCGGCCGGGACTCGCGGGGCGGTGCCTCGCGCCTGCGCAAGCCGTGGCTGTGGCGATTACGGACGGAGCTCGCTGACGTCGCGGGCATCGACCGGCAGGCGCAGCAGCGTGGGTAGCGCCGGATCGCAGCGCGCGAACCCAAGCGCCAGCGTGGCAGCCGGCGCCAGCCAGGTCGGCGATGTTGCCGACAGCGTGACGCTGCCAGGTTCGGCCGCATACGCCCCCACGCCTTCCACCAGACTGCAATGCGCAGGCAGGGCGATCCGCTCTGGCGCAGCCGCGTCCATGGCACCGGCATTGCGCAGCAGCAGATCCTGCAGGCCGGCGCCGCGGGCGACCGCCAGCAGCTCGATGTGCGGCAGTGGCAGCGCGCCACGGATCACCGCCGCCAGCGTCGCCGGCGCCCAGCTGCGGCGATCGCCGGCCACCGGTAGACGGAACCACAGCAGGCCCTGCAGCTGCGGCAGGTTCGCGGCTTCGAGCGCGCGCACGATGCGCGCGACCTCGGCGGGATCGGCTCGGCGCTCCTGCGCGCGCGCGCCACTGCGATCCAGCGCGCCCTCGGCATCGACGGCCGCGGGTTTGCCGTCGCGCCCCAGCTGCACGCGCATCGCATAGGCCGGCAGGGCGATGCGGAACGGCCGCGGCGCATGCGCCTGCCAGGCGCGCGCCCAGCGCAGGCTCGACTCGACGTCGATCAGCGCAGTGCGCCAGGACTCGACGGCATGCACCTGCAGCACGGTTTCGTCGGCGGCCTCGCGCAGTGCGCGCAGGCCGTCGGGCGCTTCCAGCCAGCTCGGCAGGGCGGTGATCGACAGCGCGAGCTCCCGCGGCAGCGCCGCGCGAAAGCGGCGCAGCCAGTCGGCGTAGTCCGCCAGCGCCGCACTCGCGCAGTCGTGGTCGACTTCCACGCCCTCGACCTGCAGCCCCTGCGCGCGCCAGTGGTGCACGATGTCGCCCAGCGCCCGCGCCAGCGCCCCAGCATCGGCGCGCGGGCGACTGCCTTCGATCCGCAGCACGACGCGCAGCGGCAGCCCGCGATCACGCAGCGCGTCGAGATCGGGTAGCACCTCGATACGCTGATCGCCGATCTGCTGCAGCACCAGCACGCGCAGACCGCTGAAGTCGGCGCTGAGCTCGCGCACGGCCGCGCCCACCGCCGGGGTCCATTGGCGCTGCCAGACGTAGGT
>JBIJCA010000353.1:0-4057 GCA_044344935.1 Aquimonas sp.
GAGGCGCACGCAGCGAGGAGCAGCAGGATCAGCACAGCGCTGCCGCCGCGCCGCAGCGAAAGCAGAGCAGCGGGCACTCAGCGCGCGTCCCACCAGGGCCAGGCGACTACCGACCAGTCCTCGTGGGCATCCGTATAGCGGCCGACCTCGATGAAGCCGATGCGCTCATGCGCACGCCGGGAGACCACGTTGCGCAGCGCGATCTCGGTGAGGCACAGCTCGACCTCTCTACCGGCCGCATCGCGGCTGCAGGCGTAAAGCGCGCCGATCAGTCCGCGGCCGCGCCAGGCCTGATCCAGCTGAAGTCACCGAGTCGCCGACCGCGCCAGTGCATGCGGTCGAACTGATCGAACATGGGCTGGAGCGCCGGCAGCCACTCGGCCATCGAGGGCCGCATCGACAGGCTGTAGCCGACCACGCTGCGATTAGCGAGAGCGATCGCTTGGGGTGACTGCTCGGCCATGCGGGTCAGCAGGGGCAGGTCGTGCTCGACGTAGACGAAGCCGTCCTGGGCCTGCTCGGCCTCACTAAGGCTCTGCCTCAGATTGCGTCGCTGCAGGGCGAGGATGCCCTCGAAGTGGGCGGTCTCGCGGGCGAGGGTGAGCAGGGGCTCGGCAGCGTTGGCGGCGGTGTTCATGAGGCCGCATCCTGCCAGCCCGCGGCGACGGCGCAAAGCCGTCGCCGCGGTGGCGGATGGATCAGAACCTCCAGCCCATGCGGACGTAGTAGAAGCCGCCGTTGAAGCCGTAGGGCGTCAGCGGCGGGAACTTCGCACCCACCACGTCCTCGCCGTAGGGGTTCAGCTCCGGCTCCTTGTCGAACAGGTTCTGCGCGCCGACATTGACGAACAGGCCGTTGCCGAACTTGTAGCCGACTTCGGCATCGACGATCACGGCGGCATCGCCATAGATCGGCAGACAGTCCGGTCCGACCACGCAGCCGCTGTCGACGTGGTCCTCATAGAAGGACCCGTAGTAGCTGAGTCGCGTCATCGCGTGCCAACGCTCGCGCTGGTGGTTGATGCTGAAGCTGCCCTTGGTCCGCGGCAGCGCATCTTCCAGGATCTGCACGCGCGCCTCGCCGATGATGTTCGGCGAGAAATCGGTGACCTCGGTGCGGTTCCAGTTCATCGCCAGCGAGTAGGTGGTGTCGCCGCCGAAGTGATCGCTCTCGTAGCTGCTCACGAGGTCGATACCGTCGGTCTCGGTGTCGAAGTCGTTGATGAAGAAGCGCACGCTGTCGAGGCTGATCGCCTCCTGCACGCCCTGCGCCACCAGCGCCGCACGGTCGGCCGCACTGAGGGTGAAGTTCTGGCTCTGGGCGATGCGGTCTTCGACGTCGATGCGGTAGTAGTCGGCGGTGAACAGCCAGGCGTCGAGACTGTAGACCGCGCCAAAGGAGACGTTGAACGACTCCTCGGGCTGCAGCGGCTGGCCACCGAAGCGCTGGGCGATCGGGTTGGTGGGCGGCAGCGTGGCGGTGTCGCGCAGTTCACCCGCGATGAACTGGGTGGTGACCGCACGCACGTTGCCCTGGCCCGGCGTGGGGGCGCGGAAGCCGGTGCTGACCGCACCGCGCAGAGCGAAGGCATCGGTGGCCTGGAAGCGGCCGGTGATCTTCCAGTTGGTGGTGGTGCCGAAGTCCTCGAAGTCCTCGAAGCGCAGCGCGGTGGCCAGCAGCAGACGCTCAGTCAGATCGCCCTCCAGATCGACATAGGCCGCGTAGTTGCTGCGGCTCCAGCTGCCGGCGTCACGCGGACTGAAGCCCGGGAAACCATTCGAACCGATCAGGAAACCCTGCGAGGCCAGCGGCCCGATCTCGAAGCTGGCCTGGTCGCCGTTGAAGGCTTCGAACTTCTCCTCTCGCCATTCGAGACCACCGGCCACGCTCAGGCCGTACTCGGTCCATGAGGTATCGAACACCTTGACCAGATCGAGATTGAAGTTGGTTTCGGTCTGCTCATTGGCACCGGGGTTGAAACGGTAGCCCTCGGGCTGATTCGGACCCAGCGAAGCGTTGACGGTGTTGTAGATGTAGAAGTCGACTTCGCTACGCCCCTGGGAAGCGCTCGCATCCCAGCGCAGGCCGCTGGCGGTGGTGCCGCGCACACCCGTGACCAGCGAGGCATCGCGGACCACGCCGCCGAAGCGCGGGGTGAAGCCGCCCGGGAAGTCACGGAAGAAGGTGTAGCAGTTCGCGGGCAGCGCGCCGACCTGGGAATTGACGGCACTGAATGGCCGCAGGGCGCCGGCCGCATCGCGCAGGGCGATGCTCGGGCAGCCCGCGCCGGTGAGATCGCCGATCAGCAGAGTTTCGCCACCGTCGCCCGAAAACACGCCAGCGCGCGAGGTCGGGTTGCGGTAGTAGAAGCCGCCATCGATGTCGCGCGAGGCGGTGTTGCCGAACAGGTACCAGTCGAGATCGTCGTTCAGCTCAAGACCGAGATTGGCGATCAGCTTGAAGTCGCGCTTGACCTCGGGGCTGCCCCAGATCTGCGCCGGATTCGGCACGAAGGTGTTGCCCGAGGCGGCGACCGCGGCCGCATCTCCGCGCTGCACGCTGCGGTCGGTGGCATCCGCCTCGCGATACTCGAAGCTCAGGTTGGCAAAGCCCTGCGGCGAGAAGGGCAGGCCGATGTTGCCGGCGATCTGGGCGGTGGTGCCGTCGCCCTCGTAGTGCTGGCCGCTCATGACTTCGAGCGAGCCGCCTTCACTGTCCGACTTCAGGTTGAAGTTGATGACACCGGCGATCGCATCCGAACCGTACTGCGCCGCTGCGCCGTCGCGCAGCACTTCGACCTGGGACAGAGCGATCGAGGGAAACACCGAAAGATCCGGGCCCTGCGAGCCGTCCGACAGGCCGCTGCCGAGGAAGGTGATCACGGCCGAGCGGTGGCGTCGCTTGCCGTTGACCAGCACCAGGGTGCTGTCCGGCGGCAGGCCACGCAGGTTGGCCGGGCGCACCAGGGTGGCGGCGTCGCTGATCGGCTGCTGGTTGACGTTGAGCGAAGGCACCACGGTGCGGATCTGATCCAGCACGTCGGTCAGGCCCTGGTTGTGGAATTCCTCGCCGCTGATGATGTCGACAGGTACCGGCGAGTTGGCCTCGCTGCGCGGCTGCTTGCGCGAGCCCAGCACCGAGATCACGTCGAGTGCCGTTGCCTCCTCGGCCTGCGGTGCGTCGTCCTGCGCTTGCGCGCTTGCCCAAGGGGCGAGCGCCGCGGTTCCTGCAATGCATCCGCCCATCAGGGCCAGGCGCAGCGCGCCCACCAGACGATGGGCGCGCGGCCCACGTCGAATCGTAGTGTTCATCAGAAGGTTCCCCGCAACGTGAGTGGTAGAGACCGATCTCCGTTGACGTCCGCCCGCTTCGGCCCTGGCGGCGACCGATGCCCCCCGGCATCCCATCGCCCCTGCCCTGTCCCGGGCCCTGCCGCCTCTGCGTGACACACGTCCCCGGTGTTCGCCGCGGGGGTGGTCTCTTGCCACCGCAGCCGACCGCCGATCGTCTGCCAGGGGCTTGGATCAGCGGTGGCGCGAGTATGCCTTTAGTCACGTCCGCCGGGGAATCACCGGGTGGGCACCGGGCAGGCCGGATGCGCGAACGCAGGATGGCGGATGCCGGAAACGGAAAGGCCCGCGGCCTCGGAGGGAGGGCGCGGGCCTTCTCGCCGATGCGGCGTGCCTTACAGAAGCAGGCGACGCAAATCAGCCAACTGCTTGGCGAAGAAGCTGGCGAAGCGCGCGGCCTCGGCGCCGTCGATGACGCGATGGTCGTAAGACAGCGAGAGCGGCAGCATCAGCCGCGGCTCGAACTCGCGACCGTTCCAGACCGGCCGCATCTCGCTCTTCGAGACGCCGAGGATGGCGACCTCGGGCGCATTGATGATCGGCGTGAAGCTGGTGCCGCCGATGCCACCCAGGCTGGAGATCGAGAAGCAGCCGCCCGACATGTCGGCCGGGCCGAGCTTCTTGTCGCGCGCCTTCTTGGAGATCTCGCCGAGTTCGGCGGCAAGCTGGAACAGGCCCTTGGTATCGGCGTCGCGGATCACCGGCAC
>JBIJCA010000260.1:0-6588 GCA_044344935.1 Aquimonas sp.
GGCCATCCGGCGTGTCGACTGCGATGCCGATGTGGAAGTACTTCTTGTAGACCAGGTTTTCGCCGCTGTCGTCCAGCGAGGCGTTGAAGCTCGGGAAAGCCTTCAGCGAGGCCACCGCCGCCTTGATCAGGAACACCAGCGGGGTGATCTTCTGGTTCGGATTCTCCTCGCCCATCTTCTTGCGGAAGGCCTCCATCTCGGTGATGTCGGCCTGCTCGAACTGGGTGACGTGCGGGATCATCGCCCAGTTGCGCGCGAGGTTGGCGCCGGAAATCTTCTTGATGCGCGACAGCGCTTGGGTTTCGACCGCGCCGAACTTGGCGAAGTCGACCTTCGGCCACGGCAGCAGGTTGAGGCCGTTGCCACCGCCGCCCGCAGGGGCTGCAGTCGCGGGACGCGCCAGCGCCTGCTTGACGAAGCCATTGACGTCCTCGCGGGTGATCCGGCCCTTGCGACCGCTGCCCGAGACCTTGGCCAGATCGACGCCCAGCTCGCGGGCATGCAGACGTACGGCGGGGCTGGCGTGCGGCACGTTCTGCGGCAGCACGCTCTCGGCGCCGAAACTGATCGGCGGCGAGCGCGGCGCTTCCGCTTCCACAGGCGCCGCGACCGGCGCAGGCGCTGCGGGCTTGGGTGCCTCGACCTTGGGCGCTTCGGCCTTGGCGGCAGCGGGTGCGGGTACGGCAGTCGGGGCGGACGACGGTGCAGGCGCAGCGCCTGCGGCCTCTTCGACTTCGATCAGGGCGACTAACGCGCCTTCCGAAAGCCCATCGCCAAGTTTGACTCTGAGCTCCTTGACGATCCCCGCCACCGAAGACGGGACTTCCATGGTGGCCTTGTCGGACTCCAGTGTGACCAGGCCCTGGTCCTTGCTCACGCGATCACCCACCGCGACCAGCAGCTCGATCACGGGCACATCGGAATGGCTGCCGATATCGGGAACGCGTGCTTCAACGACGGTGGCCATGGACACTCCTTCGGCTCTCAAACGGACCCGTATTGTGTCGGCGCATCCCCTGGCGATCCAGCCTGTTCGTGCCTGTACGGTGCGGACTGCAAGTGGTTCGGCGCGCGATGCAGCAGGCTGTGACAGCCAGCAGAAATCCGCAGCGCGGCCGTCGAGTGTCCGCAACTGCGGACACTGCACCGCCAGCGGACACCCGGGATGTCAGACAAGTCGTTGATTTTCCCGCGAATGCAACTTGGCACGGTTGCTGCTGTGCTGCAGTTACCCCGGAACGCGGACTGCCGCCATGTTCGAATCGCTGATCCAACTGCTGCACCAGCTGGCCCTGAACGCTCTGGGCCTGATCCTCGCCCTGCTGAGTGGAGAGCTGCCGGTGAACCCGCCACCGCCGCCCGAGCCAGCCGCGCAGCAGGTCGAGCTCAGGCTGCAGGCACAGCCGTCGCGTCCCGCGCATGCGATGTGCGGTCTCAGCGAAGGACTGCCGGTGCGCGTCGAGGCACAGCGGTCGGCCTGATCCCGAACACGCCCGCGCGCTGCGCGGCGCGCGGGTTTTTCGATGCCCGAACGGCCGCAGGACGCGGCCACACGCGATCGGCCTCGGCAGCCGGTCGCACAGGGAAGAGCCGCCGCCGGAACTGCGGCGCGACAGGGACGTCGATTGCCTGCCGGCAATGCCAGGGACGAAGCCGCCGCGGACGGGCGGCTGCATGCAACACCCCGAACCCGGGCAGGGACGCCCGGGCGCGGATTCACTGGGTGCGAGCGGCGCGCGGCACGGAACGGGCCCGCGTAGCGTTCGGATCGACCGGGGCGGCGTTGACCGGGGCCTGCGTATGGTTCCGGTGGGTCAAGACCCAGCCTATGGCGGAGCCGCTTCATCGATTCACGCGTCGCGAGGCGACAGCCACACAAGCACCGGGGCGAGGATCGAACCCGCGTTTCCATAGGGTGGGTCTTGACCCACCATGAGCCCAACGCTGGCCTCGCAAGGCTTCGCGGATTTGCGCCACGCGCCACGCGCCACGCGCCACGCGCCACGCGCCACGCGCCACGCGCCACGCGAGCCAGGGCGAGGATCGAGCTTCGGTGGGTCAAAACCCACCCTATGGGCGCCTCGACTTCGGCTGAAGGAGGTCGGGCAACCCGCAGGGCGGAGCGAACGCTCTTGCTCTTGATCTTCGCTTCAATCGACGAATCGATGAAGCGATGAAAGAAGACCGAGGCCAGTGTGGAGCTCACGGTGGGCCGGGGCCCACCCTATGCATCCGGACGACCGGGGCGAGTGTGGAGCTCACGGTGGGCCGGGGCCCACCCTATGCGCGTTCGCGGGCGATCGCGCGGTAGCCGATGTCGCGGCGGAAGAAGCCGCCGGCAAAGCGGATGCCGCGTGCCACCGCGTAGGCGTGCTCGGCCGCGTCGGCGACGGTGTCGCCGAGCGCGCACACGGTCAACACGCGACCGCCGGCGGTAAGGACACGTCCTTCCGACTCCAGCGTGCCGGAGTGGAAGACCTGCGCGTCCACAGGCAGGGTGTTGTCGAGCCCGCGGATCTCGTCGCCGCCACGGGGTCGTGCCGGGTAGCCGTCTGCCGCCATCACGATGCCGAGCGAGGGTCGCGGGTCCCAGTCAACCTCGACCAGTCCCAGTCGACCGTCGAGCGCGGCTTCGACCAGGTCCACCAGATCGGAGCGCAGGCGGAGCATGATCGGCTGGGTTTCCGGGTCGCCGAAGCGCACGTTGAACTCCAGCACCTTGGGCGCGCCGCGGCTGTCGATCATCACGCCGGCATACAGGAAGCCGCGAAACGGTGCGCCCTCGGCGGCCATCCCAGCGAGCGTCGGCTCGATCACCTCGCGACGGATGCGTGCGTCGATGTCGGGCGTGACCACCGGCGCCGGCGAGTAGGCGCCCATGCCGCCGGTGTTGGGGCCCAGATCGCCCTCGTCGCGGCGTTTGTGATCCTGCGAGGTCGCCATCGGCTGGTAGTCAAGGCCATCGCAGATCGCGATGTAGCTGGCCTCTTCGCCTTCAAGGAACTCCTCGATCACCACTCGCGCGGACGCCTCGCCCAGCGAGTGCGCGCCCAGCATGTCGTGCAGGGCCTGCTCGGCGTCGGCGAGCGTGAGTGCCACCACGACGCCCTTGCCGGCGGCCAGGCCATCGGCCTTGACCACGATCGGCGCGCCGACGCTGTGCAAGTAGGCCAGCGCGGGCTTGAGCTCGGTGAACACGCCGTAGTGCGCAGTCGGGATGTTGTGCCGCGCCAGGAAGTCCTTGGCGAAGGCCTTGCTGCCTTCAAGCTGGGCGGCGATGCGCTTCGGCCCGAAGCAGCGCAGGCCGGCGGCGCTGAAGCGATCGACGACGCCGGCCACCAGCGGCGCCTCGGGGCCGACGATGGTGAGGCCGACATGCTCATCGCGTGCCAGCTTCAGCAGGCCGTCGATGTCGGTAGCCGCCACCGCGACGTTGCGACAGCGCGGCTCGCGTGCGGTGCCGGCATTGCCGGGCGCGACCAGCACCTCGCAGACCTTGTCCGACTGCGCCAGCTTCCAGGCCAGCGCGTGCTCGCGGCCACCGCCGCCGATCACCAGAACTTTCATGCCGCTCTCCTCGAATGCGTTTCAATGTGGGCGCCAGACGCGTGCTCGACGCCTTTCTCCCCCATTCCCGGTGTGGGAACGGAACCGGGGAAGAGGGAAACAACTGCGTACGCGAGTGCCTTCCCCCTCTCCCCAACCCCTCTCCCTCCGGGGGAGAGGGGCTTGAAAGCCTTACCTCTCAATGCCTCGCGAGCGGCCTGCGCTCGCGCCACACTTCTCTCACTCTCCCCTTGTGGGAGAGGGGCCCAAAGCTCAATGCCGGAAATGCCGGCGACCGGTGAAGACCATGGCCATGCCGTGCTCATCGGCGGCGGCGATGACTTCGGCATCGCGCATCGAGCCGCCAGGCTGGATCACAGCGGCGATACCGGCGGCAGCCGCGGCATCGATGCCATCGCGGAAGGGAAAGAACGCGTCGGAGGCCATCACCGATCCCGGCACGGCCAGACCGGCCTCTTCCGCCTTCAAGCCGGCGATCTTCGCGCTGACCACGCGGCTCATCTGGCCTGCGCCGATGCCGATGCTGCGCTGGTCGCGAGCGTAGACGATGGCGTTCGACTTGACGTACATCGCCACGTTCCACGCGAACAGAAGATCGGCGAGCTGCTGCGAATCCGGCTGCCGCTTCGTAACGCAGCGCAGGTCGGCGCCCGCCAGCGTATCGGTATCGGCGTCCTGCACCAGCAGGCCGCCGTTGATGCGCTTGTACTCGAGGCCCATCGCAGCCCCATCGAGCGTGCCGCAGGCGAGTACGCGCACGTTCGGCTTCTTCGCGAACTCGACCAGCGCCGCGGCATCCACGTCCGGTGCGATCACCACCTCGACGAACTGCCGACGCAGGATCTCGGCTGCCGTGGCCGCATCCAGCGCACGGTTGAAAGCGATGATGCCGCCAAAGGCCGAGGTGGGATCCGTCGCATACGCCAGGTCATAGGCGGCACCGAGCGACGCCGCCACGGCCACGCCGCACGGATTGGCGTGCTTGACGATCACGCAGGCCGGCGCCTCGAACTGGCGCACGCATTCGAGTGCGGCATCGGCGTCGGCGAGATTGTTGTAGGACAGCTCCTTGCCCTGCAGGAAGCGTGCGGTGGCGACGCGCCCCGGGCCGGCGTTCGGCTCCAGATACAGCGCGCCGCGCTGGTGGGGGTTTTCGCCATAGCGCAGGCTGGCCGCGTGCTTGAGCGACAGATGCAGGGTGCTCGGCCACTGCGCCGGCGACACCACATCCTGTGCGCGCCGCGACAGCCACTCGGCGATGCGGCCATCGTAGTGCGCGGTGTGCGCATAGGTCTTGGCGGCCAGCTCGCGGCGCAAGGCGGCCTCGGTGCCACCGGCGAGCAGCGCGGCTTCGATGCGCGCGTAGTCCGCCGGGTCGACCACCACGCTGACGCGGTCATGGTTCTTGGCGGCCGCACGCAGCATCGCCGGGCCACCGATGTCGATGTTCTCGACCGCGTCCTCATAGCTGCAGTCGGGTTTCGCGACCGTGGCCTCGAAGGGGTACAGATTCACGACCAGCAGGTCGATCGGAGCGATCCCGTGCTCGGACATCACCGCGGCGTCGACCCCTTCGCGCCCCAGCAGACCGCCGTGCACGCGCGGGTGCAGGGTCTTGACGCGGCCGTCCATGATTTCGGGGAAGCCGGTGAGCTCGGACACGTCGCGTACGGCCAGCCCGGCCTCGCGCAGTGCGCGCGCGGTGCCGCCTGTGGAGAGCAGTTCAACGCCGGCCCTCACCAGCGCTTCGGCCAAAGGGACAAGGCCGGTCTTGTCGGAGACGGAGAGCAGCGCGCGGCGGATCGGTTGCAGCGGAACGGTCATCGGTGGACTCGGCGGAAGGAATAATCAGGAGCCTTCGCACCGCACCTCGATCGCGCAGCGCGTGAGGCGGATTCAGTCGACTGTCAGGCCAGCCCGTGTTGGCGCAGTTTCTTGCGCAGGGTGGCGCGATTGATGCCGAGCACCTCGGCAGCGCGCACCTGCTTGCCCTCGCAGTGGCGCATCACTTCGGCCAGCATCGGCGCCTCGACCTCGGCCATCAGCAGCGCGAGCAGGTCACCGTTGGCGTGCTGGTCCATGTCCTTGAGATAGCGCGCGACGGCGCGCGACACCGCGCTGCGCAGCGGCGATCCGCTGGTGAGATCCGCACCCGCCGCCGCATCCTGCTGCCCGACCACCGACGAGGATTCATTGCGCAGGGCGAACAGGTTCACGGGCGGACTCCGGCAGCAGCACTCGACAAAACCAGCGACAGGCCCGGACGCGTTGGACGCGAGGGCGCGGGTGCTTGTCGTGGGGGGCGAGGATTCTAGCAAGACGAATCGGCAGCGGAAGGCCCCTTTCGAGGATGTCCTGCCGATGTCCCGCACCCATGCAAACGCAAAGGGCGCCAAGAAGGCGCCCTTTGCTTTGTGGATCAGTGCGCTGGCACACTTTGCTGTGATCGCGATTCAACTGCGGTCATTTCGCGCGGATGCACGCGATGGCGGGGTGCCGCCGCGAGCTGCCGCGGAACCTCCGGATCAGGCGGCGTCGCGCTTGGCCCCATCGTGGAACTGCTCTTCTTCCGTGGAACCTTTCAGTGCCGTGGTCGAGCTCTGGCCGCCCTGGATGGTCTGGGTGACCGTATCGAAGTAGCCGGTGCCCACCTCGCGCTGGTGCTTGACCGCGGTGAAACCGCGCTCGGCGGCCGCGAACTCGGCTTCCTGCAGCTCGACGAACGCGCTCATCTGGTGGCGCGCGTAGCCGTAGGCCAGGTTGAACATCGAGTAGTTGAGGCTGTGGAACCCGGCGAGGGTGATGAACTGGAACTTGTAGCCGTAGGTCGCGATTTCCTTCTGGAACTTGGCGATCGTGGCGTCGTCCAGGTTCTTCTTCCAGTTGAAGCTCGGCGAGCAGTTGTAGGCCAGCATCTTGCCCGGGAACTTCGCGTGGATGGCCTCGGCGAACTTGCGCGCGAATTCGAGATCCGGCTTGCCGGTCTCGCACCACACCAGGTCGGCGTAGGGCGCGTAGGCC
>JBIJCA010000197.1:0-8764 GCA_044344935.1 Aquimonas sp.
GGCACTGGGCGAGGTCGAAGGGGTCGAGTCCGTGTTCGCCCTGCATGAGGACCCGGCGGCCGGCGTGCTGTGGCTCGCCACCGATCGTGGCCTGCTGCGCTGGCGCCGGAGCGACGGTCGGCTGACTGCGATCGGCCACAACGCCGGCCTGCCCTTCGAGAAGTTCTTCGCCGTTCTGACCGATGCCGCGGGCGACCTCTGGCTGACCGGAAACCGCGGTGTCCTGCGTCTGTCGGCGGCGTCCGCGCACACTTTCGCGGACGGCCGCAGCGACACCGTCGACTATGAACACTTCAACGAGTCGGACGGCATGGCCAGCGCCCAGTGCAACGGCGGCTCGGGGCCGGCCGCGCTGCGCGACCGCGACGGCCGCCTGTGGATCGCCACCGCGCTGGGCGTGGCCCAGGTCGAACCGGCGCGACTGGAGAACTTCGCCGAGCAGGCGCCACCGGTGGTGATCGAATCCCTGCTCGTCGACGGCAGCAGCCTGGCGCTGGCCCAAAGGGTCGAGTTGGCGGCCGGCACCAGCCGCATCGAAGTCGGATTCGCCGGGCTGGCGTTCGTGATGCCGCAGCGGGTCCGCTACCGCTACCGCCTGCAGGGCTTCGACCGCGACTGGGTCGAACGCGGCGAGCAGCGCGGAGCGGTGTTCACCAATCTCGGGCCCGGCGAGTACCGGCTGCAGGTCCAGGCGGCGCACCCGCACGGCCCCTGGAGCGAGCGCGAGGCCAGTCTCGATTTCCGGATCGCCGCGCACTGGTGGCAGCGGCCCTGGGCCTGGCTGCTGGCCGCACTCGGCCTCGCCGTGATGGTGCAGCAGGTGCTGCAGCGGCGGGCCCGCCGCGCCTACCAGAGGGAGCTACGCCTGCGCGAACTGGTGGAGCAGCGCACCGCCGACCTTAGGCTGCAGGCGCAGAGCCTGAAGCAGGCCGACCAGGACAAGAACCAGCTGATGGAGCGCCTGCGCGAACAGTCGGAAGCCTTCGAACGCCAGGCCCGCGAGGATGCGCTGACCGAGCTCGCCAACCGGCGCGCCTTCGACGAACTGCTGGCCTACGAGTTCGCGCGCGCCGGTCGCTCCGAGCAGCCGCTGTGCGTGGCCCTGCTAGACATCGATCACTTCAAGCGGGTCAACGACGAACACTCGCACGCCGCGGGCGACGCCGTGCTGAAGACCCTGGCCGAACGCATGCGCACCCTGTGCAGGGAAGTCGACACCGTCGCCCGCTGGGGTGGCGAGGAGTTCGCCCTGCTGCTGCCGAATACCCAGCTGTCGGACGCCCTGCAGGTCTGCGAGCGGGTGCGCGCCGGCATCGAACGCACCGCGCTGGATGCCATCGCGCCCGGGCTGCGCGTCACCATGAGCATCGGGCTGGCCTCGCACGAAGGGCATCCCGACTACGACCGCATGCTGTC
Source organism: Aquimonas sp. (assembly GCA_044344935.1). Lineage (GTDB taxonomy): Bacteria > Pseudomonadota > Gammaproteobacteria > Xanthomonadales > Xanthomonadaceae > Aquimonas. The sequence goes on from JBIJCA010000197.1 coordinate 1,417, forward strand.
GCAGGCCGACGCGGCGCTGTACGCGGCCAAGCAGACCGGGCGCAACCGGGTCGCCTGCTGACATGGACACGACCCTGACAGCCCTGAATGCCGGCCCGAGCGCACCCGCCGCTGAACCCATGACGGCACGATCGGCGCGCGCGCCGATCCACGCTGCGGCCGCGCGCACAGCGCTTGCAGCGCGCAGAGGCAACACGAACCGGGGACGTTCTGGGCACGCCGGCTGCAGAGCGCGTCTCACCCGACAGGCCACGTGTAGCATCCTGCAGATTGCAGCACCGAACGAACTTTCTTTCCGCCTGACAACACAGGCCCGACCATGAGCCCTGATCGCCCACCGCACGGCGCCGAGCTGCCTCGCAATGCGCCCTCCGAGCTGGCCCGCGAGACGCTCAAGCGCCTGGCGTCCCTGCGGCTGCCGCCGACGCCGGCGAACTACTCGCGCATCTACCAGCAGATCAGTGGCGAAGAGCCCGAGTCCGGCTTTCCCGAGGAATCGCTGCGTGCGCTGGTGAATGCGCTGCCGCGCGGCACGCCGGCCCTGCTCAACCTCGCCCGCCAGTGCGAACGCGCGATCGCCCAGGCCAGTTGGTCGGAACTGCGCGGTGCCCTCAACCAGGGCCTGCTGGAGATCGTCGACGCCGAGCTGCCCTGGGCCTCGGTGCTGCTGGAAATGCTGCGCGAGCTCGACCCCGATCGCGCCGGCGCGCAGCGTGGCGTGCGCCAACTGCAGCTGCTGCAGCTGCTGGCCCAGCCGATGGAGTCCGCGCAGCTGCACAGGCGCATGGATGCACTGGTGCGCGACTGGCGCAGCAAGCGCCCGCAGGAAACCCGCGAGCCGGCAGCTAACACCGCCGGCGAAGGCCTGCATGAACTGCTGGCGGGCCTGCTGCGCGAAGGCATCGCACCCCTGCTCGAACCGCAGCCCGCGCTCGCGCACGAAGCCCGCATGCTCGCCACCCAGCTGCGCGAAGCCCAGGGTGAATTCGATCTGCAGGCGCTGGGCCAGCAGCTGCACCGCTTCCAGCGCGGGCTGGAACTGGCGGCGCAGTCGGATTCTGCTCTACGCGCTGCACTGATCGACCTGCTGCGACTGATCATCGACAACATCCGCCTGCTGGTGACCGATGACCACTGGCTGCACGGCCAGCTCAGCCTGCTCTCGGAGGCCCTGCAGGGCAGTCTCGATGTGCGGGTGCTGGAGGAAGTCGGCCGCCGCCTGCGCAAGGTCATCGAAAAACAGACCCACCTGGCCCGGCAGATCTCGGACGCCCAGCAGCGCCTGAAGAACATGCTCGCCGGCTTCATCACGCGCCTGGGCGAGCTGACCGACAGCACCTCCAGCTACCACGAGGTGCTCAGCGACTGCGCCGTCCGCATCGGCGAAGCCGACAGCCTGGATGCGCTGGCCGACGTGGTCAGCCTGCTGCTGGTGCGCACCGAGCAGACCCGCGAAACCGCTGCGCGCTCGGCCGTCGAGCTGTCGGCGCTGCGCGACAAGGTCGAGACCGCCAACCAGAGTGTGCTGGTGCTGCAGCGCGAGCTGGAGGAAACCAGCCAGCTCGTGCGCCTCGACCCGCTGACCGGCGCGCTCAATCGCAAGGGCCTCGACGAGGTGCTGGAGCGCGAGATGGCGCGCATGCAGCGGCTCGGCACCGAGCTGTGCGTGGTCGTGCTCGATGTCGACAACTTCAAGAGCATCAACGACAGCCACGGCCATCTGGTCGGCGACGAAGTGCTGCGCCACATCGCCACCGTGCTGCGCGAAACCCTGCGCTCGAACGACTCGGTGGTGCGCTTCGGCGGCGAGGAGTTCGTGCTGCTGCTGCCCGGCGTAGGCCTGGAAGAAGCCAGCAGCGTCGTCCAACGCCTGCAGCGAGAACTGACCCGCCGCTTCTTCCTCGCCAACGCCCAGAAACTGCTGCTGACCTTCAGCGCAGGCATCACCGCCTTCGCCCAGGGCGAACACCCCGCCGACGTGCTCGACCGCGCCGACAAGGCCATGTACGCGGCCAAGCACGCGGGCAAGAATCGGGTGATGGTGGTGGAGGCTTGAGAGTGCGGCGGCTCGTTTGCGCGGCACTGCCGCGCGAGCCGGCGAACGCCGGAGCGCTGTGCGCGAGGGCCGGGTAAAGACTCGGGATTCGCAGCTCACCCTTGCCGCAACGATGAGACGTACGGGCGGTTTGTAGGAGCCTGCTCGCAGGCGACAAGCCTTTGCCAACCAGCAGGCACACCGCGCATCAAGAGCGGTCAAGCACCCGAGCGCCCAGCAGGCTCACTTCAACGCTGACCGAGCCTGTACGGAAAGCTGGTGCAGCCCGCGGGCCAGAACTCGCCGGACATGCGCCCAGCAAGACCCTTCAGCGCAGCAATGTCCGCAGCAAACTCTTTCGGCGATGGAAGGTCGCGGTATTCGATATGGACGCGCCACAGATCCCCCACGGCAGCCCGCCAGACCCTGACCCGAAAGCGCTGCTCGTCGACCGCAGCAGCGGTCTCGATGGCGTCGTCCAGCGGCTGCAGGAAGATCGAAAAATCAACCGATCTAACGGGGTGATCGGCGAAGTAGCCTCGCGCCCCACCCGGACAGAGATCCGGCCGGATGCGTGGATCAGCAGCATCGGAAGTGATCGGCAACAACAACAGTCCTAAGAAGAACGCTTGATTCATGGCAGCACCTCAAGACGGCTCGGATCGCAGACTACGCCAAATCCCTGAACCGATCCGAGTTCATTGCTCGCTGTTGCTGCCGATCACTTGGGCAAGACCTCGCAGGATATCCAGCCGGTTGGGTGGCGCGTCAGGCGCCATAAAGTCCGGAATCGTTCGCGCAGTGCGGCGCGGACGAGAGAGGAAAGCCACAGGCCACTCGGTGATACGACGCGCCTTGACGTGTACATAGGTGCCAGGCTCAGGTTCGGAGATGTATTCCTCCTGCACGATCAGAGCGAGCGGCTCCTCGGCGCCGGGCGTCTCCTGCGAGAACTCCAGTGCTTCCTCCAGCGTCTCGAAGGCGTAGAAGTAGTCGCTGCCACCCTCCAGGTCCGATGCACCGCGCTCCGGATGGCACCAGACCCGGTACTCCAGCACGGCATCCCACACGAAGCCGCCTCCCGACTTGGCGCTGGCTGGGTAGGTGCCGACACGCGAGGGATCGAGGACGGGGTGTGATGGTGACTTCATGGGTGACTGACGACGAGTTCAAATAGGCGGGCGAAGGGCGATGAGCAGCAGGACTGGGTTTACTGTAAGCCGCAAGAAAGTGCGAGTGCCGCCATCCTCGCGAGCCGCACCGAACGCGCTGGTCGAGGAATCAACAACACTGTGAGTTCGCAGGCTGTGCCGATAACCCCTGCAGCCTCAGCGAACCCGCTGGAAGTACTCCCTCGCATGCAGGTCCGGAACGCCGGGCTCGGTACTGCCCGTGTAGACCCACACCATGTCGGGCCCCACAGAATTGAAGGTAGTTGCGCCGTCCGCTGTGCCGAAGGAGCGCTTCGCTGACCACACGATCGTGGACTCGCCGCAGAAGAGCAGCCTGTAGGGCTTCCGATCATCCGAGCCTGCGAACGGCCGCAGTTGGCCATCGACCGGCACCTCGATGTCAGGCATGACTTGATGCAGCTCGCTGTCGCTGAAGGTGAAGGTCATGTGGCCCATCAGTGCCTCAAGGAACTCCATGGCCTTCAGATCAAGCTTTGCGTTCTCGCGCAGGAAGGCCATGGTCATCGGACCGTCGGATTTCCAAGTCCCGAGCAGGCTGAGGTCGCATGCGACGACACTGCTCCAGGGCATCGAGACAAGCACGTACGCGATGAGCTTTTTCATGAGCAGGAAGGCCTGGGAAGTGCGGCGCCAAAGCGCTAGTCGACTTGGATGTACCGGCGAGCGCGGCGCTAAAAGACCATGACGTGGTCAATGAGGTAGCGGCCATTCTGCTGCACCAGCACCATCTCGGCGACAAAGTCACCGGGCTGTCGGGTGAAGCGCTGCTTCCAGAGCACCGCGACCGAGTCCGGGCGACGAAAGACGGCGACGAACTCCCGCTCGGCGAAGTGGCCCTTGGTGCTCTGGTAGTCCTGACAGATCCACTCAAGCTGCGGCCTGGACAGGCGCTGCTTGAGGCGATCGGTGAAGTCGCGGACGTGCCGGTCGTAGTCGATGGCCGAGGATGCCTCCATCAGGTTGTCCATGATGGGGTTCGCGACCGACAGGATTTCAGCGTCCGACTTCGAAGCCAGATCCACGTGAGTCCTCGTAAGTGCCAGCCTTTGGCATGAGCAAAACGCTGACATCGAAGGTGTCAGGGCCGCTTCCTATGCCTTGGAGGCAAACCAAGCCCGCGCCTCCACCCTTAAGCGTCCTGAGCCGCGAGCCACGCGGCAACTTTCGCCTTTCCACGTGACGCTGCGACCTGCGCGGGCGTGAGTCCATGAGCGTCCGGCTTCTTCGTGTCCGCACCCGCACGGACAAGCGCACGAACGACCCCCAAGTTCCCCCAACCCGCAGCCCAGTGCAGCGCGGTCATACCGTCGGTCGACACCAGATCATGGCGCGCGCCGAGCTTCAGCAAGGTACGCACTGCGGTGCAGTTGCCCCAGGCTGCCGCGCCGTGCAGCGGAGTCTCGCCGATGTCATCCCTGAAATTGACATCGTGCCCGCGAGAGACAAGGCGACGAATACGCCGCCACTCGTTGCACCATGCGGCATCGTGCAGCGTCGACTCAGCCTCGCCTCTTGCGCCCGAGCTTTGCTCACCCATGCGGAGCACTCCACGTCATCGAGCAAGAGTGGATCGTGGACTGGTACATCGAACTTCCGCAGCGACTCACTCGTTCGAATGCGCAAACGCCAAGCGGGCTAGTCGGACAGGAAGAACCCAGCGCAGGCGAGCACATGTGGCAAAACAAGACTTGACCCCAGATTTGCATTGCTCCGACAAGCGCCGATCGGCACACGTGCATGCCTCCGCGTATCCCGACAAGAAGAGAAGACTGAAAACCAGGTTACGAACGGCTCGCATGAGAAGGCTAACGCCGCGTTAAAGGGCCGCGGCGCGACCGCGTATCAGGAAACACGAAAGCCCTTCTCCGCGGTCCGCATGAACGCATAGTTGGATTGCACCTACCGAGGTTCTGAAGGCGGGTTACTGAGCCGCTCCGCCTCGGCAGACGCAACGATCTCGCGGAGAATTGCCGCACTGTCCGGATCAGCAGTTTCGGAAAGACGCCTGCAGATTTCTAGAACTCGAGAATGTTGATAGGCGTTGCTCGCGAGGGACCACTTCGCCGCACCACCAACTACTAGGCGCGATGGGTCACCACGGACCTGCAGCAGCGGGAGCGAGGACGCGACTTCCTCAACGTATTGCTGTTCGCCTGTTGCCATAAAGCTGGCCCAAGCATCGTCGAGATGCCCAGAACTCTCGCCCGAGGCAGGCACCGATTCATCTGCCCCTGATACACGAAGACATTCACGCGTGCCACATCTGCGAAGCGCCTCGAGGGCGAATGCGCGTATATCCTCCGGCTGCGTGGGCAGCTCCCTTTCAAGCTCACGAACGGTCTCGTCGCTCTGAGCGAAGACCTTGGCGTAGAAGCTTCGGACACCGCCACGATTCACTTCGTCGGCGAGTGATCGCCCCTTTGAGGCTTGGAAAGCCTCATTGAGCGGCTTCAAGTAGGCGACAGCGTGCTGGGGCTGAGGATTAAGGTAGTAGTAGGTCATCCACTGCTGCATCTCGGAGGTCCATGGCGAATCGCCACTGGCAAGCACAGGCGACGCTACACCGAGGGCAATATTCAGCACTAACAGCAAGCGTAGAGTCATGAGTGCCATCCAACTAGTATTGGGGCGCAGCACGAAGCTGGCGAGGGGAACTGGGCGGAAGTTCGTGCTGTTTTGCATAGATGTTCCAACAGTCTGTGCACAGCGCGTAGGTTCCGAAGCAGCCGGGATCGCTCCGGACGGCGCGCTCACAGAACTGACAGCCTTTCCAATAGTGCCCATCGCGTGAGAACAGCGGTGAATCGGCCCGCGATGAGAGGATCTTGCCTTGGGCCGCTTCGTGACACGTCGGATCAAGACACACGATTGCGGACAGATTGCCGCAGCCACACACCAGGCACTCAGGAAACCACCCCTCGAATCCTTGATGCGACATCCTGCGCCCTAACGCCGCGTTGAGCGGCCGCGGGCCGGCAACACATCAGGAAACATCGAACTCTCTCCCCGCGGTCCGCTTGAACGCATAGCTAGCTGGCACCGCCACGAGCATGCAGCATTATGGCCCCCGTGACTGAGACACCGCCGAAGTCACCAACGAACTCTAGCGGCCTGCCAAGGGAGCCACGAAAGGACTGCGATGTAACTGGCGAGATGCCAGTGGCTGCCTGAGGAGCACGCGAAACTGAGACTTCGAGTGTGTAGCTATCTCCAGCCTCGAACGTTGGCGCGAGGACGACCTTGTAGGGGCCAAGCTCTTGCGAGAAAACACCGTCATCGCCCAAGGCCTCGGCGGTTCGGATGCTGTGAGAACCCTCGCCACTTGTGACCTCAACCTCGTAACTAGCCCGATACTCGGTAGCGCCTGCAGTCGGCGACACCAGCAAGCCAGCAAGCGACAGAACCAACGAGCAAGCAAAATGCATTTTGGACATGCGAAGCAATCTCCAGTGACAGCAAACTACTATTAGACGGAAACGGTGGTGATAACACCGCCGCACAATCTGGCGACCTGCGCGCGGGCCGGAGAATTTTCCTACCCAAATCAGAGCTTTACGCCAGCCGTTCCGCCTATCACGTCGGCCTAATCGGGCGGCCCTTCGCAGAAGCTCTGGCGATGCGCGATCGTTGCACTGCGGTTGGCTGAAGGCAAGCACTCTGGTTGAGTGCGTCGGCCGCTGATACGAAAGCGCCGTGCCCGCGCACTGCGACGCGGCGCGTTGCAGCCGCCCCTGCGCTCACCTTCGGTCGATCGAACTCCATCAAGCCACACCAGGGCGGCGGCAACCTCACTCGCCTCGCCCGCTCGAGCCCGATCTCAATCCCATTCCCCAATCCCGAATCCCCGCTTTCCAACCACACCTCCGCTCGACATCCGTGGGCCTCCTCGCGGTTCTGCAGGCTCAGCCGTCCACCGTGGCTGTGGATGATCTGCCGGGCCATCACCGGGCCCGTGCAAGGGCGCCCGGTTGTGGCGGTGGAGAAGAGAGTGAGGAGCTTGTCGCTTCCAGACAGGCCCCGGCGATCGTCAGGCGTTTCGATGGGCTCTTGGACGACACCGAGACGCGCGACGATCCCGAGGCTCGCCCTTCGGGCTCAGGCTGGAATCGGCCACATTGCT
>JBIJCA010000178.1:0-9571 GCA_044344935.1 Aquimonas sp.
GATCGACATGGGTCTTGCCTCGACTGGGGACAGATCAGGGGGCGGACGGACGTGGGGTGATCGGACGTTCAGCGTTGGCAATCAGACGAGGAGGCGCAGTCCAAGGGCTCCCCTCTCCCCTCGTGGGAAGCGGAAGAGAGCGCGTATCGGCTGCCGGTGGCAGCCGATGCTCTCCGGAGCCCGAGCGAAGCGACGGCAGGTCGGGGGAGAGGGGGACGACACTCGCGGCACGCCTTTCCCCCTCTCCCCAACCCCTCTCCCACGAGGGGAGAGGGGCTCAAAGCCCGTACTGACTTCGCTTGGGCTCCGGAGAGCATCTGCGGCCAACGAATACCGAGGCGCGCTTTCCTCCGCTGCCCACGAGGGGAGAGGGGCTTGAAGCACGCCTGGGCTTCACTCGAACTGACGCTCTTGGAAGCCATCCGGATCACTCCTAGTCCTGGCGCAGCGCCTGCATCGGATCGATCCGCAGAGCGCGCAGCAGCGGGCCTGCCAAAGCCGCCAGCGCGGCGAGCATCACGACCAGAAGCGCGGTGAGGAACACCGCGGGCTCGGCGCTGCGCGTGTGGAAGTTTTCGCTGGCGAGCATCCCGGACCAGGGCAGGGCCAGAGCCATGCCGATCGACAGGCCGATCGCCAGCTGCAGGCCGACGCCGCCGCCGACCAGGCGCAGCACGCTGCGCGCGTCGGCGCCAATCGCGCGGCGGATGCCGATCTCGCGCGAGCGCGCCAGCACCGCCTGGGCCAGCACGCCATAGAGGCCGGTGGCCGCCAGCACCAGGCCGACCAGGCCAATCGCGCTGAACATCTGGCTCAGGATCACCGGGCCGATGCGGCCCATCTCGATGGCGCGCTGCTGGGTGCGCAGCTGGTACACCGGCAGGTCGGCGTCAAGCTGGCGCACGCGCTCGGCCAGCAGCGGCGCCAAGTCGAGCGCCTCGCCCTCGGCGCGGATCGCCACGGTGACGAACTCGCGCGGATGCTGGGCCAGCGGCGCCAGCAGGGTCGGCTGCGCGGAATCATCGGCGTCCTCCAGATGCAGGCTCGCGATCACGCCGACCACGGTGTAGGGATCGGGCTCGGCGCGCTGCGGGTTCACCCACAGGGTCTGGCCGACCGCATTGCCTGCAGGCCACAGCTCCTGCGCCAGCCGCGCATCCACCACCACCACGCGCGCGCTGTCGGCGGTGTCGCGGGCGTCGAGCAGGCGCCCTTCGAGCAGCTGCAGCCCGTAGACCTCGGCGAAGCCAGGATCGACATGCGCCGCCAGCGCCCGCGGCCAGCCGCCCTTCGGCTCGGCTTGACCGGCGGCGCCGATGCTCTCGCTGGCACCGGCCATCGTGCCCGGCAGGGCCGAGGAGACCGAGGCCGCGCGAACGCCGGGTTGGGCTTCGAGGTCTTCGACCAGCGACTGGTAGAAGGCCTGCTTCGCGGGCGCGTCGGCATATCGCACATCGCGCAGGCCGATGCGGCCGGTCAGCACTTCGGTGGGCGGCGTGGCAGTGCCAAAGTCGAAGGCGAAGATCCGCTCCAGCCCGCGCAGGAAGGTGCCGGCGCCGACCAGCAGCAGCACGGTGAGCGCGATCTCAGCCACCACCAGCGCGCGCACGGTGCGCCCCGCGCCGGCATCGGCGCCGCTGCGTCCGCCCGCACGCAGGCCCTGCTGCAGATCCAGCTTCGAGGCGCGCAGCGCCGGCCACAGGCCCGAGGCCAGCGCGGTCACGAGCGCTGCCAGCAGGGCGAACGCGAACATGCGCAGGTCGATCCCGAAGTTGACGAAATAGGGCGGCGCGTCCTCATTGGCGATGAACACGGCGAGCAGCCAGCGCCCGGCGGCATCGGCGATGACGAGACCGATGGCGGTTGCCGCCAGCGCGAGCAGCACGCTCTCGGCCAGCAGCTCGCGCAGCAGACGACCGCGGCTGGCGCCCAGCGCGCCGCGCACCGCCAGCTCCTGCTGGCGCGCCAGTGCGTGACCGAGGCGCAGATTGGCGGCGTTGAGGCAGGCCAGCAGCAGCACCAGGGCGCCGGGCACGAAGATCATGCCGACGATGCCGCGGGTGTTCTCGTTGACGAAGCGCAGCACCAGCGGCTTCAGGCTCAAGGGCCGCTGGTCGCGATCCGCCATCAGCGCAGGCCCCAGTCGCTCGACCACGGTGTCGAACTCGACGCGCGCCTGGCTGAGCGAAACGCCGTCGGCGAGCTTGGCGATCACCTGCCCACCGTAGGGGTCATCGCTGCGCAGGCGGCGCGGCATCCACACCTCGGCGACGTAGGGGAAGCGGAAGTCCTCGGGCAGCACGCCGACCACGGTGGCGGCTTCGCCATTGAGCTTCAGCACGCGGCCGATCACCGATGGATCGGCGCCGAAGTCGTCGCGCCAGACGCGCTCGCCCAGCAGCAGCACGGCGGGCGCACCGGGCTGGTCGTCGGCCTCGATCAGGCCGCGGCCGAGGATCGGCTGCACGCCGACCAGCTGCTGTGCCTCGACGCTCATCTGCGCGCCGTGATAGTGCTGCGGCAGGCTGTCGCCACCGCGGCTGATGTTGGCGGTGGCCTCGTCGTACACGCCCATGCGCTCGAAGCTGCGCAGCTCGGCGCGCAGCTGCAGGTAGTCGTTGGCGTGGATGCCGCCGACTCCGCTCTGGCGGCGCTCGCCCATCGCCACCAGGCGATCGGCCTCGGGAAAGGGCAGCGGCCGGATCAACAGGCCGTTGACCACCGACAGCAGAAACAGGAAAGCACCGAGCCCGAGGCCCAGCACGCCGACCACCAGCGCGCTCTGGGTGGGACGGCGCAAGAGGCGGCGAGCGGCGTTGTTCAGTTCAAGCATCGGCATGCGAATCTCCCTTTCCATGCAACTCGAAGCCGGGGATCAGCCTGCGCGGAGAAGTGCGCCGGGCTGGGGGGCAACAGAAAACGACCGTTCGCGCGAAACCGGATCGCGGCCTAAACATGTCGCAGCACCTCGGTGGGCGGCGTGCGTGCTGCCCGCAGCGCCGGGCCTGCGCTGGCAGCCAGGGCCACGAGCACCATCAGGACCGCGCCGATCAGCAGGGCGCCCAAGGGGAGACCCGCCTCAACCCCCAAGGCGCCGAGTTCGGCGAAGCCGAACGCAGCTGCGCTGGCGCAGGCACCCAGCGCGACGCCGATCAGGCCGACCCTCAGACCTTCGCGCAAGGCGCGCGCGGCGAGCTGGGAAGGTCGCGCGCCGACCGCCAGACGCAGGCCGTACTCAGGCAGGCGACGCCGCTGCTGCAGCGAGGACACGGCATACACACCGGCCGCTGCCAGCAGCAGGGCGAGTGCGGCGAACACGCCAACGGTGACCGAGAACACACGCGCTGGCTGCAGTTGATCGGTCAGCTGCGCCTGCAACATGAACTGGTCGGTCACCGGCTGACGCGGATCAAGGGTCTGCAGCGCCGCGCGAACCTGTGTGTCGATCTCGGGCCCACCACTGCGGCTGCGCACGAGAAAGCTCATGCCCATCCGCGGCGATTGCGCGAAGGGCACCAGCACCTCGGGCGCTGGCGCATTGCGCAGGCCTTCGTTGCGAATGTCGGCGATGACGCCTACCACTTCATGCCGCAGCTGACCGCCCCGCCCATCGGGCAGTTCGATCTGGCGCCCCACCGCGTTCTCATTCGCGAACAGACGACGCGCGGCTGCGGCGCTCAGCAGGACAACCGGTGCCGAGCCGCGTCGATCCTCGCGGCTGAAATCGCGGCCGCTGAGCAGCGGAATCCCGAGCAGGGCTCGATAGCCAGGCGAGACGTGCCGAACACCCGCCTGCAGCGGCGCGGCATTGCTCTGGTCCGCAGACCGGAGCTGGAGCTGGGCGCTGCCGATGTTGGACAGGGGCACCGCACTGGACAGTGCCGCCTGCTCAACGCCGGGGATGGCCGCCAAGGCTTCTAGCATGCGCTCGGCAAAGGGCACGAAGGCCTCCTGGCCGACGCGGAAGATCTGCAGGGCATGCACGCGATCGGTCTGGTAGCCCGGTTCAATCTGCTGCAAACGCCACAGGCCACTGGCAAGCCCGAGTGCGCTCACCAGACTGAGCGTGGCCAGTGCCACCGCGACGGCCGGCAACCAGCGCTGCGGGCCGGCCGAAGCCGGCAGGCCGAGGCCCGCGCCGCGCATGGCTGCGGCCTCGACAGCGCCCCCGCGTACTGCCCCCGCCACCACCACCACACCCGGCAGCAGCAGGCCCAGGGCGACCGCAAACAGCAGGGCACCGGAATCCAGCTGGATCTGTTCAGAGCGCGCCAGACTGGTTTCGGCGACTTCGCGCAGCAGGGCGATGGCCGCGAGTGCGATCAGCACACCCATCGCGACCGCTGCCATCGAAAGGGCGGCGAGCTCGATCAACGCGGCGCGACCCAGTCGCGCTGAGCTCGCGCCCAAGGCGAGCTGTACAGCGCGCTCGCGCAGGCGTGCAGTACGGCGGGCATCGAGCATCAAGGCCAGATTGCTGGCGCCGATCAGCAGCACCAGCAGGGCCAGCGCGAACGCGCCCCACAGAGCGCCGCGCACATCACCCACCAGTTGATCCAGCAGACTGCGGCTGGACGCCGTCCAACCGGATTCGGCCTCGCCGCGCGCCAGCGCCTGCATCCGCGCCGCCAGCGCGGCGTCTGCCTGTTGCGCAGAGGTCGAACCCAGCAGGCGCCCCACCAGCATCACCGCACGCACCGTACGACGCGGCTCGCCCTCGGGCAGAAAGCGCGGCGACAACGGACGCCAGAGCGCGGCATCGCCGGAGAACACGCCGATGTCGGCGGGCAACACGCCGATGACTTCCAGCGGCGCCTCGTCGATCACATCGAGGCGCTGACCCAGCACCGCGGTCGAACCGCCGAACCGACGCTGCCACTCGGAATAGGAGAGCAGGGCCACCGGCCGATCCTCGCGGATGTCCTCCTCGCTGAGCAGACGGCCCAGCACCGGCTCGACCCCGAGTGCGGCGAAGTAGCCCGGCCCGACCATGTGGGTCGTGAGGTCACGCGCCGCCTCGCCGTCGAACACACCGACGCTGTACCACCAGTAGTAGGCGATCTGTTCGAAGCCCGTCACCCCCGCCGAGAGCGCCTCGGCCTCCTCTACGGTGAACTGCGCTGCTTCAATGCCCTGGGCCTGATTGCGCGCCTGCAGAACGACCACCGATGCGCCGTCCCGCAGCGGCAGGCGGCTCAGCAGCATGCCGTGCAGAGCGCTGTACATCGCGACGCTCAGTCCGATGCCCAGGCCGAGCATCAGCACCGCCATCAGACTGAAGCCGGGAGCGCGCGCAAGGCCACGCAGCGCCGAGCGCAGTTCGCTCCAGGCACTGGCCAGGCTGGACATGACTATTCGTACCTCAGTGCAACCATCGGATCGGTCCGCGCAGCGCGGCGCGCGGGCAGGTAGCAGGCGGCCAGCGCGACTGCGGCGAGAAAGCCGCAGACCAGCACATAGGTCAGCGGATCGGCCGCACTCACACCGAACAGCTGGCTGCGTGCGGCGTAGCCGAACAGCGCGGCGCCAATCAGGCCCAGGCCGAGGCCGATCGCCACCAGCCACGCGCCCTGCCCCATCACCATGCCCAGCACTTCGCGCGCGCTGGCGCCGATCGCCATGCGCACGCCCAGCTCGCCGGTGCGCTGGCTGACCGCGTAGGCCAGTACGCCGTAGATGCCGAGCGCGGCCAGCAGCATCGACACCGCGGCGAAGGCGCCGAGCAGCAGCATCGGCGCGCGCTGCTGGTCCAGTGAGATCGCGATGCGCTCATCCAGGCTGCGGATGTCGTAGACGGGCTGCTCGGGGTCCACCGCACGCAAGGCATCGCGCACCTGCGGCAGCAGCTGCTCGGCCGGCAGCGCCGAGCGCAGCACGAAGCTGCCGAACGGCGGCGTGGCCTGGCTGACCGGCCAGTACAGGGTTTCCTTGCTGGTGGCGGTGGCCAGCTGCTGGTGGCGGACCGTGCCGACGACGCCGACGATGGTGGCCGCTGGCGCATCACCGCCGAAGCGGCTCAGCTGCTGGCCGATCGCATCGCGACCGTTGAAATGCGTGTTGGCGAGGATCTCGTCGATCACCACCACCTGCTCGGACTGCGCGCTGTCGCTGGCATTGAGGTAGCGCCCGGCCAGCAGCGGAATCTTGAGGGCCTCGAAGTAGTCGCCGCCCACCTGGCGCTGCATGCCGTGCGGGCCTGCTTCACCCTTCGCCGTCTCGCGGCCGACGATGGTGTAGGAGCCCGAGGAGTTGCTTTGGCTGAAGGGCAGGTTCGAGGTAAAGGCGGCATGCTCCACGCCGGGCAGCGCGCGCAGCCGGGCCAGCGATTCGTCGATGAAGCGCGCGCGCGCGGCGTCCTCGGCATGGCGCGGCGCATCGAGGTCGACGCGCGCGGTCAACAGGCCGCTGGACTCGAAGCCCGGGCTCTGTTCGGACAAGGCCTGGAAGCTGCGCAGCAGCAGGCCGGCGCCAATCAGCAGCGTGGTCGCCAGCGCCATCTGCAGCACCACCAGGCCCTGCCGCGACAGCGCGGCGCGACGGCCGCCGGCGCCGGAGCGACCGCCTTCCTTGAGCGTCTCGCCGATGTCCATGCGCAGCAGACTGAGCAGGGGCAGCGCGCTCGCCAGCAGCGCGGCCAGCAGACTGATGCCGAGGCCGAACAGCACCACCTCGCGGTCGAGCCGGATGTCGTAGTCGGCCGAGCTGGGCTCGATGCCCAGCGCCGGCATCAACTCGATGCAGGCCGTCGCCACCGCCAGCCCGGCCAGCCCGCCAAACACGGCCAGCAGCAGGGCCTCGCCCAGCACCTGCAGCGCCAGACGCGAGCGGCCTGCGCCCAGCGCACTGCGCAGCGTCAGCTCCTTGCGGCGACCGTGCAGGCGAATGAGCAGCAGATTGGCAAGGTTGGCGCAGGCGATCAGCAGCACCATGGCCACCGCGGCCTGCAGGATGGCGAGCACCTCGCGCGCCTCGCCCACCTGCTGCTCACGCACGCTGCGCACGCCGCTCTTGAAGTTCCCGGCGCGCAGGAAGGCGGCAAAGTTCGCGCCCTCGTCGCCCGCTGATGCCAGTCGATCGGCGTTGCGGGAGATGATCGTGTCGGTTTCCGCCAGCAGGCCCTCGAGGGTGGCGCCAGGCTTCAGCCGCGCGATGCTCGACGAGTACTCGTTGCCGCGCTCCTGATCGCTGCGCTGCTGCTCGCTGAACGCGAAGGGCACCCACAGCTGCACATAGCGATTCGGATAGCCAAAGCCCTCGGGCATCACACCGAGCACGCGGAAGTTCTCGCCGTTCAGGCGGATCTCGCGGCCGATCAGCTCGCGGTCGGCGTTGAAGCGATTGCGCCACAGGTTCCAGGACAGCACTGCGACCCTGTCGCTGCCGGGTTCGGCATGCGCGTCAGTGAACACCTGCCCCACCGCAGCCTGCGTGCCCAGCGTGCTGAACAGGCTGGGCGTGGCCTTCAGCGCACTCAAGCGCTCTGGGGTTCCGGAGGAAGTGCTCAAGCCGAAGCTGGCGCTGGTGTAGAGCGCCATGTCTTCGATCGAGGGCGCCTGTTCGCGGCGGTCGAGGTAGTCCGGAATCGAGGTGCCCGCATTGCCCAGGTTCATGTTCGGATAGCGATTGAACACCTCGACCAGCCGCTCGCCATCCGCATACGGCAGCGGCCGCAGCAGCAGGCCGTGCATGACCGAGAAGATCGCGGTGTTGGCGCCGATGCCCAGGCCCAGCGTGAGCACGGCAACGGTGAGGAACAGCGGTCGCGCCAGCAGGCCGCGAAGGCTGTAGCGGAGGTCCTGCAGCAGACTTGCGATCATGTCGATCTCCTTGACGCGCGGGCGCTCACGCGCCGCGCAGGCTCTGCACGGGGTCCGCGCGCACCGCACGCAGGCTGGGGATGAGACAGGCCGCGAGGCCGACCGCGCCGAGCACGCCGGCCACGCTCAGCAGCACGCCCGGCTCGACGCTGCCGACGCCGAACAGCTGGGTGCTCAGGCTGCGGCCGAGCAGCACGGCGCCTACCGCGCCCAGGGCGAGCCCGGCGAGCAGCAGGCCGAGCCCCTGCCGCATCAGCAGGCCAAGCAGGTGGCGGGCATCGGCACCCAGCGACATGCGGATGCCGAGCTCCTGCCGACGCTGCTGCACGCCGTAGCTGATGACGCCATACAGTCCGATCGCCGCCAGGCTCAGCGCCACCACGCTGAAGATCGCCATCAGCTGCAGACGGAACTGGCGCAGCTGGTTCAACTCCACTGCCAGGGTCTCGAAGGGGCGGATTGCCGACAGCGGCATCGCCGGGTCGAGCGCCTGCAGCGCGCGGCGCAGCGGCTCGGCCAGGGCCATGGGCTCGCCGCGCACGCGGAGCGCCAGGAAGTACTGCTCCTGCACGGCCTGATGGTGGTGCATATAGACCTCCGGCGTCGGCTCGCGGTCGGCACCGAAGTGGCGGGCGTCGGCGACCACGCCGACCACGGTCTTCGGCCCGCCGAGGAACTCGATCTGCCGACCCACCGGATCGCCCTCGCCCATGAAGCGGCGGGCGAAGCTGGCGTTGACCAGCACGGTCTGCGGCAGCTCGCCGGCGCGCGCATCGCTGTCCTGCAGCCCCCGACCCTGTTCGATCAATAGACCGACGGCGGCGAAGTAGTCCGGATTGACGAAGCGCCAGCTGGCGCCGGGCTCCTGACCTTCGACCGGCTCGCTGCCGATCACCCACACGCCGGAGCTGTAGTTGTCCATTGCCGAAAGCGGCAACGAGTCGCTGATGCCGACGGCCTCGACACCGGGCAGTGCCGCGACCGCTGCGAGCACTGCGTCCAGCTTCGGCGCGATCGACAGCGTGTGGCGACGGTAGCTGTCTTCCCAGGCTTCGCCGTCGGGACCCGGCGGCACGCTGAGCACGACACTCGCAGTCAGCATGCCCTCGGTCTGTACGCCAGTGTCGACCTCGCCCAGGCGGCGCAGGCTCTCGATCATCAGGCCAGCGCCGGCCAGCAGGGTCAGGGCGAGTGCGACTTCCGCCACCACCAGCACGCGCCGTGCGCGACCGCCGTGGCGGCCCGCCGCCGGCCCGCGCCCGGCATCCCCGAGGCTGCCGGCGGGCGGCACGTTGGCCGCACGCCGCGCAGGCAGCAGGGCGAACAGCAGCAGGGTGCCGAGACTGAGCGCGAGACAGGCGCCGAGCACGCGCCAATCCAGCGCGACTTCGGCCTGCGCCGGCAGCAGATCCGGTGCGCCAGCGAGCAGCAGGGGCACGCCGCCGGCGGCGATCAGCGCACCGCCGATGGCGCCGAGCACACCGATGAGCAGCGCTTCGACCAGGGCCGCGCGCAGCAGTCGACCGCGCGCCGCGCCCAGCGCCGCCCGCACCGCGTATTCGGCGCGGCGCTGGCTGGCGCGGGCCAGCAGCAGATTGGCGAGGTTGGCGCAGGCGATCAGCAGCACCAGCAGCGAGGCCACGAACAGGCTCCACAGCGGGTCCTGCAGATGCGCGCCCAGGCTGTCGCGCAGCGGCTTCAGGCGCGCGCCGAGCTTGGCGCTGTCTTCGGGATAGGTCTCGGCCAGGCGCGCA
>JBIJCA010000180.1:0-9548 GCA_044344935.1 Aquimonas sp.
GCCTCGCACTTCGCCGGCGCTGACGGCAGCGACGCGCGCGGTGAGAGTTTCCAGAGCGAATCCGGCGAAAGCGCTCATGGAACGAACGGCATGAGCGCCGCGCTCTGTGGGCTGACCGCGGCGCGCGCAGGCGCTGATCCGGGCAGGGTGCAGAGGGCGCTCGATCGCATGTTGCTGCTGCATGGGCTGGCGCTGTCCCTGCCGGGCTTGCCGGTGCTCTACATGGGCGATGAGATCGCGCTCGACAACGACGAGGCCTGGCGCAGCGATCCGCTGCGCGCGCATGAGGGCCGCTGGCTGCACCGACCGCCGATGCCCTGGCTGGCCGACGGCGAGTTACCGGTGGACGACGCCGGTCGAAGATTCGGCGAGGCGCTGGCTGATCTGATTGCCCTGCGCGGTCGGCTGCAGGCGCTCTCGCCCGAAGTCGGCAGCAAGCGTCTGCTTGGGCAGCCCGACGGGCTGCTGGCGTTCATGCGCGGCGCTGCGTTTGTGGCCGCGTTCAATTTCGGAGAGCGCGTAGTCAGCCCCCTGCTGCCGCCGGGCCGCTGGAAGGCCCTGCGCACCGGGCTTGCCGAGGCCACCCTGGCGCCCCTGCAGTTCCAGTGGTTCCAGCGCGAGACCGACGCATGAACCCATCGGCGCCGCTGCTGGCCGCCATTGAAGCGGGCGGCACCAAGTGCTGGGTCGAGGTCGGCCACGGCCCCGACCAGGTGCTTGCACAGACGCGGATTGATACCCGCGACGGCTCTGCGACCCTGAGCGCCATCGATGCTTGGCTGCGCTCGATGGAAGCTGTGCACGGCCCGATCGCTGGCGTCGGCGTCGCCGCCTTCGGCCCCGTCCGACTCGATCCGAGCGCGCCGGATCACGGCTGCGTGCTGGCCACGCCCAAGCCCGGCTGGCAGGGCGCCGACTGGCGCAGCCTCGCGCGTCATCGCGGAAGCTGCGGTTTTGCGGTGGAAACCGACGTCAATGCCGCTGCGCTGGCCGAGGCCCGCTGGGGTGAGGGGCAGGGCTGCAAAAGTCTGGTCTACGTGACGGTCGGCACCGGCATCGGTGGCGGCTGGGTGGTCGAGGGCCGCGCCGTGCATGGTCTGCTGCATCCCGAGTTGGGCCACCTCAAGCTCCGGCGGCATCCGCTCGACCACGCGTTTGCCGGGATCTGCCCGTTTCACGGCGACTGCCTCGAAGGGGTGGCCAGCGGCCCGGCAATCGCCGCGCGCTACGGCTGCAGCCTGTCCGAACTGCCCGACGAGCACATCGGGCTCGACATCGTCGCCGATGCGCTGGGCCAGCTCTGCGCCAGTCTCGTGCTGATGGGCGCGGCGCAGCGGATCCTGCTCGGCGGCGGTGTGCTTGCGGATGTGCGGCTGCTGCCGCGGGTGCGCAGCGCCTGCGCCGAAGCGCTGGCGGGCTACATCGATCCGGACGGGCAGGGCTTCAACGCAGCGCACTGCGTGCGTGCGCCCGGCCTGGGCGAGCGTTCGGGCCGGGCCGGGGCGTTCCTTCTGGCCGCACAGGCCGCCCGCAGCCAAGCCGGCTGAGCCGACCGCCCCCGCCAGCGCTGCCGGGCTTTCGGTGGATCCCACGAAGGCGGCGGCAGACTGCCGACTATTGGCGAGTTGTCCGCATTTTTTCCGCACTGCTATACTTCGCCGGCTTTGGTCGGCCGGTCGTGCCGATCTTCACGCAGACAGGCTGCAATCGTGAGTTCACCCTTGGCCTCCGGCCGACATCTGGCACGGCGCTGTGCGCTGGCCCAGTGGGTCGTGGCATGCGTGCTGGCACTCGGGTTCCTGTTGGTTTCGCCGCATGCGGCGTTGGCCGCAGGGCTGGGTTCCGCCGCACTGGGGGCGGGCACATGGCTGCTGGGATGGCGCGCTTTCCGCCTGCGTGCGCCCAGCGCCAGTGATGCGCTGGCTGGTCTGGTGGCCGGTTTGCTGTTCAAGATTCTGCTGGTGGGTTGTGTGCTTTTGTTGGGTCTGGGTGTGTGGCGACTGCCGCCATTGCCCCTGCTGCTCGGCCTGTTTGCCGGCCTGGTGACCTTCGCGGTCGCTGCCGCCATCCCCGCCTCGAGCGCTGGCCCGCGCTAGCCACCGCAACACTCCGGCCGCGCCGGTTGGATTCGGCGCACTCCACACATTCAAACGTTTCGGGATTCCTCGCAATGGCGGCTGAAGGCGCTCAGACCCCAACCTCCTACATCCAGCACCACCTGAAGAACCTCACGGTCAGCTTTCAGGAGGGCAGCATCTGGACGCTGCACGTGGACACCTTCCTGACGGCCGTGTTCATGGGCCTGATCGGCGTGTTCGCGATGTGGATGGCGACCCGCAAGGCCACCGCCGGCGTGCCTGGCAAGTGGCAGGCCTTCGTCGAGATCGTCCTGGAGTTCCTCGACAAGCAGGCCAAGGACGCCTATCACGGCGCCTCCAAGCTGGTGACGCCGATCGCGATCACCCTGTTCGTCTGGATTCTCCTGATGAACGCGCTCAAGTTCGTGCCGGCGGACTTCATCTCCCTGCCCATGGCCAAGCTTTCGGTGTTCATCGCCGAACTGGCCGGTGCCGAGGAGCCGATGAAGTACAACTACTGGAAGCCGGTGCCGACAGCCGACGTGTCGGCCACGCTCGGCCTGTCGATCAGTGTCTTCTTCTTGATGATTTTCTTCGCGCTGCGCGCCAAAGGCATCGGTGGCTTCGTCAAGGAGCTGTTCGTCGCGCCCTTCGGGCCGTGGATGTTTCCGGCAAACCTGCTGCTCAACGCGGTCGAGCTTCTCCGCAAGCCGGTTTCTCTGGCGATGCGACTGTTCGGCAACATGTTCGGCGGCGAGATCGTGTTCCTGCTGATCTGGGTGCTGGCCAGCGCCGGCATGTTCGGCGTCGTCGCCAGCGGTGCATTCGGTCTCGGCTGGATGCTGTTCCACATGCTGGTCATCCCGCTGCAGGCCTTCATCTTCATGATGCTGTCGGTGGTCTACCTCAGCCTCATGGAAGAGCATCACTGACCGGCGCCCCTGCGCTGGTCGTCCGCTGCACTCGCTGCGCCCACCCTTTCGTTTCACCCACCTCAAAGCACTTCGCTCTCGGAGAAAAACCATGGAAGCCATCGTCCACCTCGCGTCCGTCCAGTCGTCCACCGCCCTGGCCATCGGTCTCATGATCGGCCTCGCCGCGCTGGGCGCGGGTCTCGGTATGGCGCTCATGGCGGGCAAGTTCCTGGAGTCCGCCGCGCGTCAGCCGGAGCTGATCCCGGTCCTGCAGGTCCGCATGTTCATCACCGCTGGCCTGATCGACGCGGCTTTCATCATCAGCGTCGCGATCGGCATGCTGTTCGCCTTCGCCAACCCGCTGATCAGCGTCATCCAGGGCGGCTGATCCGGGCGTGTGTCGCGGTGCTCCGTTCGAGGGGCACCGCTGTCGACACGCCGCCTCTACGCGCTGAGCGTCGGGGCCCACCCCTCCGGAAGAGACATCCATGATTGCCACTCTTATCGCCCAGGGTCTCGCCTTCGCCGGCCTGATCTGGATCGTCGCAACCAAGATCTGGCCGCCGCTGCTGCAGGCCATCGAAGAGCGGCAGAAGAAGATTGCCGAAGGTCTGGCCGCCGCCGAACGCAGCCAGCGTGACCTGGTCCAGGCCGAGTCGCGCGTCAATGATCTGTTGAAGGAAGCCCGCGGCAAGGGCAACGAGATCATCGAGCAGGCCCACGCCCGCGCCAATCAGATCGTTGACAAGGCCAAGCAGGACGCCGTCGCCGAAGCCGAGCGTCAGCTCGCCGCGGCCAAGGCCGAGATCGAAGCCGCGTCCCATCGTGCCCGCGAGGAGCTGCGCCAGCAGGTCGCCGCATTGGCTGTGGCCGGCGCCGAAAAGGTGCTGCGCCGCGAGATCAATGCCGACGCCCACAAGGCGCTGTTGTCCGAGCTGGCGGCTGAGATCTGAGCATGAGCAGCGCAGCGACTCTCGCTCGTCCCTACGCACGCGCCGCCTTTCAGGTCGCGCGTGGTCAGCAGGCCCTGCCGGCCTGGTCGGCCGCGCTTGCCTTCAGTGCCCAGGCAGCCGCCACTCCAGCGGTCGCCGCGCTGTTCGGTCACCCGCATGTCAGCGCCCAGGCGCTGGTCGAGCTCATGCAGGCGCCCGGCGCCAGCGAGGAGCAGACCCGCTTCCTGGCGGTGCTGGCCGAGAACGGTCGGGTTTCCCTGTTGCCGGAAATCGCCGTGCAGTTCGAAGCGCTGCGCGCCGAAGCCGAGCGCGTGGTTCCTGTGCAGGTGCGTTCCGCGGCGGCGCTCTCCGATGCGGAAGCGGAGGCCTTGAAGGTCTCGCTGAAGAAGCGCTTCGGCGCAGACGTCAGCATGAGCTTCGAAGTCGACCCTGAACTGATCGGCGGCGCAGTGATCAACGCGGGCGACATCGTCATCGACGGTTCGGTCCGCGGCAAGTTGAAGCGTATGGAGCGCGCGCTGGCGTCCTGACGCCAGTCGCGCTGCTTCTGTTTTCCGGCGGGCCGCCAGCGAGCGGTTCGCCACCCGCGGAGGGCACAAGGCCTTCCGGGCGCAGGGATGTGCCGGTTCGCGTCGACCCCTCGGGGTCGTCGGCGGATACGGAGCTAGAGCTTGATGTCCGCTGCTGCGCGCGCGCTCGCCACCCGGGCCGCGGTCGCGCTGCGGATGGCCGAGCCCCAGCGTCGGTCCGGCACCCCATCCACGAATTCGAAATCTCCAGGGATCTCCCATGCAGAGCCAGCTCAACCCCTCCGAAATCAGTGAACTGATCCGCGGCCGCATCGAGAAGGTCAAGCTCGCTGCCGAAGCCCGCAACGAAGGCTCGGTGACCTCGGTTGCCGACGGCATCGTGCGCATCCATGGCCTGGTCGACGTGATGGCCGGCGAAATGATCGAGCTGCCCGGCAACACCTTCGCACTCGCCCTGAACCTCGAGCGCGACTCGGTCGGCGCCGTGGTGCTGGGTGATTACGAGCACATCCGCGAAGGCGATACGGTCAAGACCACCGGCCGCATTCTTGAAGTGCCGGTCGGCGAAGCCCTGCTGGGCCGAGTGGTCGACGCGCTGGGCACTCCCATCGACGGCAAGGGCCCGATCGCAGCGACCGAAAGTGCTCCGATCGAAAAGGTTGCTCCGGGCGTGATCTGGCGCAAGTCGGTCGACCAGCCCGTGCAGACTGGCTACAAGTCGGTCGACGCCATGATCCCGGTCGGTCGCGGTCAGCGTGAGCTGATCATCGGTGACCGCCAGACCGGCAAGACCGCGCTGGCGATCGACGCGATCATCAATCAGAAGGGCACCGGCGTTAAGTGCATCTACGTGGCGATCGGCCAGAAGGCCTCCTCGATCGCCAACGTCGTGCGCAAGCTCGAAGAGCACGGCGCGATGGCCCACACCATCGTGGTCGCCGCCACCGCTTCCGAGTCCGCCGCGATGCAGTTCATCGCGCCGTACTCCGGCTGCTCGATGGGCGAGTACTTCCGCGACAACGGCGAAGACGCCCTGATCATCTACGACGACCTGTCCAAGCAGGCCGTGGCCTACCGCCAGGTGTCGCTGCTGCTGCGCCGCCCGCCGGGCCGCGAAGCCTACCCGGGCGACGTGTTCTATCTCCACTCCCGTCTGCTGGAGCGCGCCGCGCGCGTCAACGAGGAATACGTCGAGAAGCACACCAATGGTCGCGTCAAGGGCAAGACCGGCTCGCTGACCGCGCTACCGATCATCGAGACCCAGGCCGGTGACGTCTCGGCCTTCGTGCCGACCAACGTCATCTCGATCACTGACGGCCAGATCTTCCTGGAAACCGACCTGTTCAACGCCGGCATCCGCCCGGCCGTGAACGCCGGTATCTCGGTGTCGCGCGTCGGTGGTGCGGCCCAGACCAAGATCATCAAGAAGCTCGGCGGCGGTATCCGTCTGTCGCTGGCGCAGTTCCGCGAACTGGCGGCCTTCGCCCAGTTTGCTTCGGACCTCGACGAGACCACCCGCAAGCAGCTGGAGCGCGGTCAGCGCGTCACCGAGTTGATGAAGCAGAAGCAGTACGCCCCGCTGTCGATCGCGCAGATGGCGCTGTCGCTGTACGCCGTCGACAACGGCTACATGGACGACCTGCCCCTGAACAAGATCGGCGCCTTCGAGGCCGGCCTGCACGACCACTTCGCCAACACCCAGGGCGAGCTGATGACCAAGATCGTCGACACCGGCGACTGGAACAAGGACATCGAAGGCGCCTTCAAGAAGGGCATCAGCGAGTTCAAGTCCACCGGGACGTGGTGATGTAGCCGGGATTCGGGAGTGGGGATTCGGGAGTCGCAGCAGCGACCCGGCGCCCGGCTTACGAATCCCGAATCCCGAATCCCCAATCCCGCGTAGCGAGCAAAGCGAGCGAAGCAAATGGCAGGCGGCCGCGAAATCAAGTCCAAGATCAAGTCGGTGCAGAACACCCGCAAGGTGACCCGCGCTCTCGAAATGGTCTCGGCATCCAAGATCCGAAAAGCCCAGGACCGCATGAAGGCCTCGCGCCCGTATGCGCGCCTGATGAAGCAGGTGATCGGCCACATCGCCCGCGCGAATTCCGACTATGTGCACCCCTACATGGCGGCGCGCAATACGGTGAAGCGGGTCGGCTACATCGTGGTGTCGACCGACCGCGGCCTTTGCGGCGGCCTCAATTCGAACCTGTTCCGCAAGCTGCTCGGCGAGATCCGCGAGCACCAGCAGCAGGGCGTCGAGGTCGACGTGGTGGCGATCGGGCAGAAGGCCAATGCTTTCTTCCGCCGCCTCAAGGTCAACATGGTGGCCTCGGTCACCCACCTCGGCGAGAAGCCGCAAGTCGAACAGCTGATCGGCATCATCAAGGTCATGCTGGACGCCTACGAGAACGGCGGCGTCGACCGCGTCAAGCTGGCCTACAACGACTTCATCAATACGATGACGCAGCGGCCGACGATCGACCAGCTGCTGCCGCTGCCGCCCGCCGAGGAAATGGCGCAGAGCCACGACTGGGACTACATCTACGAGCCGGACGCGCCAAGCGTGCTGAACGACGTGCTGACGCGGTACGTGGAATCGCTGGTCTACCAGGCGGTGCTCGAGAACATGGCGTCGGAACACGCGGCGCGCATGGTCGCCATGAAGTCGGCCTCGGACAACGCCAGCAAGCTGATCGACACCTTGAACCTGATCTACAACAAGGCCCGCCAGGCTGCGATCACCCAGGAAATTTCGGAGATCGTGGGCGGCGCGGCAGCGGTTTAAGAGCACGGGATTCGGGATTGGGGAATCGGGATCGACCAGCGCGGCAACACGCAGCTAGCGCCTCGACTCCCAGCCTGCATCACCGAGCGAACAAAGAAACACACTTCGGAGCACAGAAATGAGCCAGGGTAAAGTTGTCCAGATCATCGGCGCCGTCGTCGACGTGGAATTCCCGCGTGAGTCGGTCCCGCGCGTGTACGACGCGCTGAAGGTCGGTGGCACCGACATCACGCTGGAAGTCCAGCAGCAGCTGGGCGACGGCGTGGTGCGCACGATCGCACTGGGTTCGACGGAAGGCCTGAAGCGCGGCCTGCTCGCCGACAACACTGGCGAAGGCATCAAGGTGCCGGTCGGCAAGGAAACCCTGGGCCGCATCATGGACGTGCTCGGCAACCCGATCGACGAAGCGGGCCCGGTCAACGCCGAGCACTACCGCGTCATCCATCAGCCCGCGCCTTCGTACGAAGATCAGGCGGCCGCCAATGAGCTGCTGGAAACCGGCATCAAGGTCATCGACCTGATGTGCCCCTTCGCCAAGGGCGGCAAGGTCGGCCTGTTCGGCGGCGCCGGCGTCGGCAAGACCGTCAACATGATGGAGCTGATCCGCAACATCGCGATCGAGCACAGCGGCTACTCGGTGTTCGCCGGCGTCGGTGAGCGCACCCGCGAGGGCAACGACTTCTATCACGAGATGAAGGACTCCAACGTCCTCGACAAGGTCGCCCTCGTCTATGGCCAGATGAACGAGCCGCCGGGCAACCGCCTGCGCGTTGCGCTCACCGGCCTGTCGATCGCCGAGCACTTCCGCGACGAAGGCCGCGACGTGCTGCTGTTCGTCGACAATATCTACCGCTACACCCTGGCCGGCACCGAAGTGTCGGCGCTGCTCGGCCGTATGCCGTCGGCGGTGGGTTACCAGCCGACGCTCGCCGAGGAAATGGGCGTTCTGCAGGAGCGCATCACCTCGACCAAGACCGGCTCGATCACCTCGATCCAGGCCGTCTACGTGCCCGCCGACGACCTCACCGACCCGTCGCCCGCCACCACCTTCGCCCACCTCGACGCCACCGTCGTGCTGAGCCGCAACATTGCATCGCTGGGCATCTACCCGGCCGTGGATCCGCTCGACTCGACCAGCCGCCAGCTGGACCCGAACGTGATCGGCAACGAGCACTACGACACCGCCCGCAAGGTGCAGTCGACCCTGCAGCGTTACAAGGAGCTGAAGGACATCATCGCCATCCTCGGCATGGACGAGCTGTCGGAAGAAGACAAGCAGGCCGTGTCGCGCGCCCGGAAGATCGAGCGCTTCTTCTCGCAGCCCTTCTTCGTGGCGGAAGTCTTCACCGGCTCGCCCGGCAAGTACGTCTCGCTGAAGGAAACCATCCGCGGCTTCAAGATGATCTGCGACGGCGAGTGCGACCACCTGCCCGAGCAGGCTTTCTACATGGTCGGCGGCATCGACGAAGTGTTCGAGAAGGCAAAGGCCATGTCGGCAGCGGCGTAAGCCGCTACCGACCGGGATTCGGGATTTGTGATTCGGGATTCGTAACAGCGCAGAGCAAACGCTCGCCTCGTTCCGCTCTAGCAAATCCCGAATCCCGAATCCCCAATCCCGCGAACGAGCGAAAGCGAGAGAGCAAACATGAGCACCATCCGTTGCGACATCGTCAGCGCCGAGGAGGAGATCTACTCCGGCCCGGTCTCCATGGTCGTCGCCACCGGCGAGATGGGTGAGCTCGGCATCGCGCCCAAGCACGCGCCGCTGATCACCCGCCTCAAGGCCGGCCAGGTCCGCGTGATCCTGCCGAACGGCGAAGAGCAGCTGTTCTACGTCTCCGGCGGCATTCTGGAAGTGCAGCCGCAGGTCGTCACCGTGCTGACCGACACCGCCATCCGCGGCAAGGACCTGGACGAGTCAGCCGCGCGCAAGGCGAAGGAAGAAGCCGAACGCATCCTCGCCAACCGCACCGAAGCCGTCGAAGTCGCCGAAGCCCAGGCCCAGCTGGTGCAGGCACTCGCGCAGCTGCAGGCGCTTGAGCGCCTGCGCAAGAACCTCAAGCACTGAAGCCGACGCGCAAGCGTCGCGCTGTAAGCAAGCGCCGACCCTTGTGGTCGGCGCTTTGCTTTTTGGGCGGGGATCGAGAGTCGGGGATCGCCGGTACGTGGACCAACGCTGTAATCCGTGAACCAGAGCCGCCGCATCTACACCCTATAGAGCCGGCAGCAATTATCCGTGAACTTTCAGCGGCGCCGATAGTCAGACTTCCGGTCTTGGATTGGAG